>JAZRKT010000032.1:0-53433 GCA_045646465.1 Eubacteriales bacterium
TAAATATGACAAATTAAATACATAGGTATAAATTAAATTGATTTTCTTGACATTTTCTTTTCCCAAAAAGAAAAGAGACCGTCCCAAGACAGCCTCTGAAGCTATGATTTTAAAGCTCTCCCTTGATTTTACACCGTCACAGCATTTGTCACTTTGAGCATTTTTACATTTTTGCTGAATTTTTTGTAGAAATAAATTGCCATTATCCCCTGTGCCGCAAAGCTTAACGCCCAGCTTATGGGGTAAGACAAAAACAGCACGGTAAGAGTATGGTACTTTGCAAAAGCCGTTGCAATCCACAAGAGTCTTACGCCGCATATACCTGCGATTGAAAAAATCATAGCAGGCATAGGCTTGAACATACCTCGCAGCAGCGATGCCGTAACATTCATAAGTCCTCCGAGAAACTGCGTTGAGGCTATTATTGTCATTCTTTCAAGACCGAATTTAACCTCAACAGGGTCTACAACGTTATAAATTGCAAGCAGCTTTTCGCCGAAAACAACCGCCAAAGCACCTATTGTGCAGGAGCTAGCCATTATCATAAAGATAGCATAAAAAGCCGCTTTTTTGATACGCTCAGGCTTATTTGCGCCGAAGTTCTGGCTGGTGTGGTTGAGAAGCGCATTGGTAACGCCGTCCGACGAGAAAAAAATGTAATACTCAATATTCTGTGCGGCGGCGGCTCCTGCAACGGCGGCAGAGCCCAAGGAGTTTACGCTTGACTGAATGAAAACATTTGCAAAGGAGAACAGCGAGCTTTGTATACCCGACGGAATTCCAAGCTTTGCAACATCAATCAACGACTCCTTATAAATACGCAGCTTTTTGGGATACAGCTTAAGCACGCCGTCATATCCCAGGAAGCACATTATACATCTTACCGCACAATAGCCCTGAGCAATGGTTGTAGCAAGTGCAACACCTGCAACGTTCATCTTGAACACTATTACAAAAACAAGGTTGAGTACAACATTTATAAAGCCCGACTGAATTATATACACAAAGGTGCGCTTTGCATCACCCACGGCCCTGAGAATTGACGAACAGAAGTTAAAGAGCAATACAAAGGGCATACCCAGAAAATATATTCTCATATATGTAACCGCACCATTAAGGACATTGTTTTCGGTAGGTGTATCAAGCAAGGTAAGCAATGGACGAGCTGCAAACCACGCAACAATTGCAAGAATAGTGCCTCCCGCAACGCTCAGGCACACTGCCGTATGAACACATTTGCTTGCTTCCTCTGTGTTTTTGGCACCGTAATGGCGTGCCATAACTATACCGCTTCCCGCAGACAAGCCTATAAATAAGTTTATCATCAGGTTTATAAGGCTTGAACAAGCTCCTACCGATGCAATACCGCCTTTCTCGCCAAACTGTCCCACAACAAGCAGGTCCGCCGTGTTGAAAAGCTGTTGGACTATACTTGTTGCCATAACCGACAGCGCAAGTATCAGCATATTTTTAAATATAGGGCCTTGCGTCATATCCACTTCGTTGTTTTTTCGACTCACGTCTTGTTTTCGCCTCCGATAACGCTGTTTGCTTATTTATTGAAAAGCTTTAAAATTTCCTTTGATGCGTCCTCTACCGTAAAGCATCCGTCATCAATATCATATCCCAGTTTTTTAAGCTGTGCCGCTATTTCCGTCACCTCAGGAACGGAAAGTCCATTTTCTATCAGGGTATCTCTTTGGCTGAAAACCTCTTTTGGAGTACCCTCAAGCAGTATTTTTCCCTTTGACATAGTAATTATATTGTCGCTGTACATACCGATATCTTCCATGCTGTGGGAAATGATAATCATCGTGTTATCTCTTTTGCGTTGAAAATCGCACAAACCGCCCAATATCTCGCTTTTACCCTTAGGGTCAAGACCTGCCGCAGGCTCGTCAAGCACCAATATTTCGGGGTCCATTGCAATAATTCCTGCAATAGCAACTCTTCGTTTCTGTCCGCCCGACAGTTCAAAGGGGCTTTTCTTTAGAATCTCGTCGCTAAGACCCGTAAAATGTGTGGCATACTGTATTCTTTCCTGTATATCCTCCTCGGAAAGTCCCATATTTTTGGGTCCGTACGCAATATCCTTTTCCACCGTTTCTTCAAACAGCTGGTATTCGGGATACTGAAAAACAAGTCCTATTTTAAAGCGCAAATCACGCAGACTGCTTCCTTTTTCGTGTATATCTCTGCCGTGAAAGAGAATTTTTCCGCTTGTAGGCTTCAAAAGTCCGTTCATCATAAGACAAAGTGTGGATTTTCCAGAGCCCGTATGTCCGATAATGCCCGTGACCTTGCCTTCGGGAATTTTAAAGGATACATCATCCACCGCCGTTTTTTCAAAAGGAGTTTTTACGCCGTACACGTGCGATACATTGTGAAATTCAAGCATTATTCTCCTCCTCGGCAATTATTTTACCTTTTTTTATTCCTTTGATTTCAAGAAGGCTGGCGATTTTCTCCACAGCCTGAGAGGTGTTTATGACGCAGCCTGCATCCATAACTCCCACAGCCTTTGAAACCTCCTGCCACACCTTTGTGCTTTGAGGTGCTTCAAGAGAACATTCTTCAAGTAGCTGTGTCTGTGCAAAGACCTCGCTGGGCGTACCCTCGCACACCTTCTTACCTGCGTGGACAACGATAACCTTATCTGCCATTGCCGCCTCATTCATATAATGAGTGATAAGCACCACCGTAACTCCGCTTTCCTTAAGCTTCATTATAACGTCAAGTATATCCTGTCTTCCCTTGGGGTCAAGCATAGCAGTAGACTCGTCAAAAATAATGCACTTGGGATTCATGGCAAGTATACCCGCTATTGCAACTCTCTGCTTCTGTCCGCCGCTGAGCTTATGGGTATCGTGTCCCGAAAACTCCCTAAGTCCCACAGCCCTTAAGCAGTCGTCAACACGCTTACGTATCTCTTTTGGCTGAATTCCCAGATTTTCGGGCGCAAATGCCACATCGTCCTCAACAATGGATGCCACAAGCTGATTGTCGGGATTCTGAAATACCATTCCCACCGTTTTTCTTATATCAAGGTTGTGCGCCTCATCTGCACAGTCATAGCATACGCCGTCTCCTGGGCACACCGTAACACGTCCGCTTGTTGGGCAAAGCACACCGCTGAGCAGCTTTGCAAGGGTGGATTTTCCTGAGCCGTTATGCCCGATAATGGCAGTAAAAGAGCCTCTTTGTATTTCCACCGAAATGCCGTTTACTGCCGCAATCACCTTACCCGACAGCGCATCAAGCTCATCGGAGTAGTAAAATATTAAATTTTCCGCCTTGATTATGCTGTCCATTTTATTCCTCCAAAGACCTGCCCGTGACATATTCGCCGTCTTTTTCAATCTGCTCCAATATCACCTTTACAATATCGTTTGGCTTATAGCCGTTATTTTTAACTCTTGCTTCTATATAGTTTTGGGTATATCCGTGATAATATCCGTCTTTTTCCGTTTCGCAAAGAATGTTCATTTCTTTTCCTGCATAGGAAAGAAGAATTTCCTTTCTCACCGTATGCATCACCTCTTCAAGAGCCTTTACACGCTCCTGTTTTACTTTTTCTGACAGCTTGCCTTCCATTTCGCTTGCAGGCGTGCCTTTTCTGTCGGAATAGGGAAAAATATGCACATAAAGAAAACCGCACTTTTTTACAAATCCCAGCGTGCTGTCAAATTCCTCACGGGTTTCACCGGGAAAGCCCACAATTACGTCGGTAGTAATCTGACACAGTGGGAAATGCTCTCTTAAAAGGCACAGCTTTTCATAAAACATTTTTGTGTTGTACTTACGCTTCATTCTTGCAAGCACGCTGTCGCATCCGCTTTGAAGTGACAGGTGAAAGTGAGGCATAAAGGTCGGAATAAGCGACAGCCGCTTTACAAAATCCTCTTTTAACACCGTAGGCTCAAGAGACCCGAGACGTATTCTTTTTACATCCTTAATACGGGACACCGCCTCTACAAGACTTGCAAGGTCTGTTCCTATATCCTTACCGTATGCCGCCGTTTCAATACCTGTCAGCACAATTTCACGGCATCCGCCAAGTGCCGTTATATCACGGCATTCTTCAACAACCGCCTCTATGCTCTTTGAGCGCACCTTGCCCCTTGCTTTGGGAATTACGCAATAGGAGCAATGATTTTCACAACCGTCAACAACCTTAAGGAAGGCTCTTGTATTGTCGCTTCCTGTAACGGACATTTCTTCAATGAAGTTATAGCTGTATATGTCGGGAAAAGCCGTATTGCAGGCGCTTCCTTCGCTGCCGATTACTCCTAAAAGTGCCAAAACCCTGTCAACACAGCTCATTTTTTCGCCGTTGCCCAGAACAAGCTTTACGCCTTCTATTTCCCACGCCGCCTTTGCATCCACCTGCGACATACAGCCCATCACCGCAACTACAGCCTTACCCTTGCCGTTTTTTACAGCTCTGCGTATCATTTGTCTTGATTTTCTGTCGCTTTCCCCTGTAACTGTGCAAGTGTTTATGACGTAAACGTCGCACTCATCGGTAAATTTCGCTATTTCAAAGCCCCTTTTTATAAAGCTTTCTTCCACAGCCCTTGTTTCGTATTGGTTTACTCTGCAGCCGAGGGTACAGAAAGCAGCCTTCAAATTATTATTTTTCATCAGTTAAATATGAGAGGAAGCTTTTCAAGATATATAATGTCGTCTCTATCAGCAGCATCCCCTTCTGCAAGAACGGCTGCACGGCAAACAACTGTGCCTCCTGCCTTTACAACAAGCTCTTCAACGGCTCTTATTGAGTCGCCAAGACTTATTACGTCATCGATAACAGCAATTCTCTTACCCTTGATAAGCTCTGCATCCGCACCGTCAAGATATAGGGTCTGAACACCCTTTGTGGTAATGGAGTTTACCGTAACACTTAAGGGGTTTGTCATATAAGCTTTAAGTGCTTTACGTGCAACAAAATGCTTCTTCTGACCTGAAAGACGCGCCATTTCGTTGATAAGACCTATGGACTTTGCTTCGGGAGCAATCATATAGTCATATTTGGGCATTTTTTCAAGCAGAGCCTTTGCGCATGCCTCGGTAAGCTCATAGTCGCCCAGCATTACAAAGCCTGCAATTGAAATTTTTTCATTGAGAGGGCATACCGGCAAATCTCTTTCAAGACCGGCAACCTTTAACTTGTAGTATTCCATTTTTTATTTACCTCACATCCAAATAATTAAGCCATTGTTTCGGGAAGCTTTTTACCGCCAAGAATATGGAAATGCAAATGCATAACCGACTGACAGCCGTCTTCGCCGCAGTTTGTTATAACTCTGTAGCCCTTTTCAAGACCGCACGCCTTTGCAATTTTGGGTATTGCTTCAAATATGCTTGCAACATAAGTACTGTTTTCGCCGTCAATTTCGTCGGCGTTTTTAATGTGCTTTTTTGGCACAACAAGCACGTGAACAGGCGCCATGGGGTTAATATCGTTGAAGGCATAAACCTTTTCGTCTTCATATACCTTTGATGAGGGTATTTCTCCGTTAATTATTTTACAGAATAAGCAATCCATTTTTAATTTCTCCCTTCTTTTTGTGTACAAACAGTACTCCGTTTACTATTTTACACAATATTGTAATTTTATTAAATATTCAAATGTAAATTTTATACTCTTTTTCCTTTTATGGCATAAAAATTCTCCGAAAGCTGTGCTCTCGGAGAGTATAAAAAAATTATTCCTGTTCCCAGTTATGCCAAACGTTTGTAACGTCGTCGTTTTCGTCAAACATATCAAGAAGCTTTTCCATATTCTTAACAGCATCCTCGTCGTCAAGTGCAACGTAGTTTGCAGGGATTTTGCTCTGTTCTGCCGAAATGAACTTATACCCTTTTTCGGTAAGAGCAGCTGCAACTGCAGAAAAGTCACTCGGCTCGGTTGTGATTTCAAAGACTCCATCCTCTCCCGAAATGTCTTCAGCTCCCGCTTCAAGAGCGTCCTCCATAAGCTTTTCTTCGTCAATGCCCGCCGCATCAATGGCAATTACACCCTTGTCGCTGAACATATAGGACACACAGCCTGTCTGACCGAGGTTTCCGCCGTACTTATCAAAGTAGTGACGCATATCGGCACCTGTTCTGTTTCTGTTGTCTGTGGTTGTTTCAACAATTACCGCAACGCCACAAGGACCGTAGCCTTCGTACATAATTACTTCGTAGTTTACAGAGCCGTCTGCTCCGCTTGCCTTCTTGATGGCGCGCTCGATGTTGTCGTTGGGTACGTTGTTTGCCTTTGCCTTGGCAATAAGGTCTGCAAGCTTTGAGTTTGAAGCAGGCTCGGGACCGCCGTCTCTTACTGCCATTGCAATTTCTTTACCGATTTTTGTGAATACCTTAGCACGCTGAAGATCGGTTTTTTCCTTCTTGTGCATAATATTCTTCCACTTGGAATGTCCTGACATAAATATTTCTCCTTAAAAATTTTTATTTTGTTTATGTGACGAAGGAGTACGGTCGCTTTCTTGAAAGAAAGCTCCGTAAAGAACTTTATTTTAGCTATCGCCGTTTTGAATTTTTTTCGGATGTGTTATCCATTTTTCAACGCAGGAACGACCTGTGAACAAAACGAACAAGAGTAGTTTTGATCGCTTGCGTTTATGGCGGTCAAAACGGCTGCCCGTGCACTTAGACCGTCCTTCATCCGACGGTTGCCTGCGACATTATTTTCTTTTTGCTTACTTTTTTTATCAAAGAAAAAGTAAGATATCAGATGTTCTTAGGTGTCTTAAGACCGATAAGGGTAAGACCGTTTTTAAGAACGATACTTGTTGCCTTAACAAGGGCTATACGTGTATCCTTTACCGCCTTATCCTCGCACTTAAGAACGGGGCAGTCGTGGTAGAAGCGGTTAAAGTCTGCGCACACATCAAGCAGGTATCTTGCAATAAAGGAGGGTTCAAGCTCTTTTCTTGCGCTTTCAACCTTATCGGGGAAAAGCTTAAGAGTTTTTATAAGGTTTGCTTCGGCATCCTCGGTGATTACAAAGTTATTTTCGGGCTTGATTTCAAGTGTTTCGGGAGACTTTTCAAGCACGCCGCAACATCTTGCATAGGTATACTGAACATAAGGACCCGTATTGCCGTCGAAGTTAAGCACCTCGTCCCACATAAAGTTTACGTCCTTGATTCTGTTATTGGAAAGGTCGTGGAACACAACTGCTCCCACACCTACCGCACTTGCAACCTCTTCTTTATTCTCAAGGTCGGGGTTCTTCTGATTGATAATTTCAAGAGTCTTTGCCGTTGCCGTCTTGAATATATCATCAAGAAGCACAACATTACCGGTTCTTGTTGCAAGCTTTGCACCCTCAATACTTACAGTTCCGAAGGGGACGTGCACCATATCCTTTGCCCACTCATAGCCCATAAGACCGATAACCTTAAAGAACTGTGCAAAGTGAAGTGACTGTCCTGCACTTGTAACGTAGATACACTTATCAAAATTATATGTTTCCTTACGGTATATTGCCGCTGCAATATCACGTGTTGCGTAAATGGTTGAGCCATCAGATTTAAGGATAAGACAGGGAGGCATATTGTAATCGTCAAGCCTTACGATTTCAGCACCCTCGTCAACGGTAAGAAGCTGTTTTTCACGAAGCTCATTTACAACTCTGTCTGTTTTATCAAAGTAGAAGCTCTCACCATTCCAGCTTTCAAAGTCCGCACCGATAAGTGCATATGTCTTTTTATATTCATTTATTGAAATTTCAATAAACCACTTCCAAAGAGCAAGACACTCATCGTCGCCGTTTTCCATTGCAGTAAAGGCTGCTCTTGCCTCATCGTTAAGTGCCGGGTCTTTTTCTGCTTCCTCGTGGAATTTGACGTAAATTTCCACCAGCGCATCAATTCCGCCGTTTTCAATTCTGTCACGGCTTCCCCATTTTTTATATGCTACAATAAGCTTACCGAACTGTGTTCCCCAGTCGCCAAGGTGGTTGACGCCAACACACTCGTATCCGCAGAACTTATGAAGATTCTTTATGGACTGACCGATAACGGTAGAACGCAGATGCCCTATATGAAAAGGCTTTGCAACGTTGGGTGAAGAATAGTCAATAACAACTGTTTTTCCCTTGCCCTTGTCGCTTGAGCCATAGCTTTCGTTTGTAAAGATTGCTTCAAGATCCTTTACAAGACTGCCCTTACTGATAAAGAAGTTAAGGTATCCGTTGACGCTCTGCACATCATCGAAAATACCCTTGCAGCTTTCGTCTGCATCAATTCCCTCTTTAAGGGATGCGGCAATCATCGGCGGAGCTTTGCGCAGTATTTTACTGAGCTTGAAGCAGGGAAGCGCAAGGTCTCCCATTTTTTTGTCGGCAGGATATTCAAGCATTGCCGCTATGTCCTCTGCTGTCATATCGGGGATAAGCGCCATAAGCTTTTCTGCCACTAAAAGTTTTTCATTCATTTTTTCAAGTCCTTCTATGTGAAATTGTTTGCTGAACTATTTAACGGTTATTTTGGTGTTTATGGGAACTATTGCAATATAGCTCTTACCGGGATTAAGCATAAGAGGTGTTTCTCCGTCAGCCTCATAAAGAGTATACGAGGACGTTCTTGTCTGCTTTTTCCACACTATATCCTTATATTTTCCACCTGTAAAATACTTACCCTTTCCGCTTCCTGTGAAATTTACCTTTATACATCCGTTGGCATCACCCGGTATTGTGCTGTGAGCACATTCCAACACCAAAAGATTTGTAAAGGACAGAATTTCTCCGTCGTCTCCGTCAATATGCTCTGTACCGTAGTGCCCCTTATCATAGGTGCCCTTTTGGGGAACATAATTGAAAAAGGAAAGTGCATAAGGGTTTGTTTTAAACGCCATTGAAAAGGGAATTTCAACGTAGGAAGCATCCTCTGTGCCTGCACAGTGTGCGCCAAAGGTCAAAGGCTGAGGAAGCTCGGTCGTTTCTCTGTATCCTTTCGCCTGCATATTTTTTACAATACCCTCTCCGCTTATCATAAGGGTATGCTCTTTAGCCATTGTTTTGCGCCTTTCGGCACTTCTGTAAAAGTGGTTAAGGTAAATACCGTCAAGGTGGTCTATTCTTCCCGTGGCAAGCTCATTTTTTGCATAAACGCTTCCGCCTGCGTGAACATAAACAGCATCGTGTGCATTGGCAATGTCAATAAAATAGTCTCTTGCCGAGCGTATAGAGCCTATTTCGGGAATGCTTTTATAGTCGTTATACACGCACAGAAGCCGTGTAATTCCGCCTTCTTCGAGTATTTCGTATATGATTTCCGCCTCCGACACCGCCACCTGCGGCATTGCCGCCTTGATGTTGTTTATCATTATCGCAACAGGTCGGGTAACGGCAATTTCCTGTGTACAGGCAAGTCCCGACAGAGGATTTATAAAGGCTTGCTCTGCAGGCTCCTGTTCAGGCAGGTCCGTCTGTTTCTCATCTTCTTCCTTTTTGGAAGCTTCTTTTTCATTTTCTGTCTTTGCCTGACTTACGGCAGGCACTTTTTTTTCCTGCTCCTTGTCAGCGTCCTTCTTTTCACAGCCCGTGTAAAGCAACAGAACACACGCCGACAGCAAAAAGGTTACAAGTATTTTCAGGGTATTATGCTTCATTGTTTGTCTCCCAAGCTAAAATCTTTCCACAAGCTCTGCAGCTATACTGTCATATGCCGCCGCGCCCTTCGAATGTTTATCGTAATACTTTATGGGCATACCGTAGCTGGGTGCCTCGGACAGTCTTACGTTTCTGGGTACAGGTGTTTTAAAGAGCTTTCCCGGCAGATGCTTTTTGATTTCTTCAAGTACCTGAAGGGAAAGGTTGAGTCTTCCGTCAAACATTGTTACAACCACTCCGTCAAGTGACAGACGGGGATTGTACTTATTTCTTACAATTGACAGCGTTTTCATAAGCTGGCTTAAGCCTTCAAGTGCAAAATATTCGCACTGCATAGGCACAATTACGCCGTCGGATGCACAAAGTGCATTGATTGTAAGAAGTCCCAGCGACGGAGGACAATCTATAATTATGTAGTCGTAATCGGGACGGAGCATATCAAGAGCCATTTTCAGCTTTGCTTCACGCTTGCTTTGGTCGGCTATTTCAAGCTCTGCGCCTGCAAGGCTCATAGACGACGGAAGGCAGTGAAGATTTTCATAATCTGTTTTCACAAGCGCTTCATAGGGGTTTTCGCCCATCAGCACGTCATACACAGTATATTCACTTGTTTTATCAACACCAACGGCACTTGATGCATTGCCCTGCGGGTCAAAGTCGCAAAGCAGCACTCTTTTGCCGAGAGATGCAACACACGCCGCAATATTAACAGCGCTTGTGGTTTTTCCTACGCCTCCCTTTTGGTTGGCAAAGGATATAATTCTGCAAGTATTCATATTTTACTTCTTTCCTTTTGCCCTCAGGCAACATTAAGATAATTATCTATGGACTGCTTTAACTGCACCAGCGCCTCTGCCATAGAAGCTCCCTTCACCTGTGCACCTGCCGCGTCAAAATGTCCGCCTCCGCCAAGTGCTTCAAGCACAAGCTGTACGTTTACGTTTCCGTCGCTTCGTGCACTTATGCTGATTTCCTCACCAACAGTACAAAGCACAAAGGATGCCGAAACGCCATCAATTGACAGAAGTCTGTCCGCAGCCTTAGCTGCTGCAATTCTGTCGCTGCTTCTGCCGTCGTCCGACTCATAGGTGGAAATGGCAATACACTCGCGGTAAATCTGTATATTGTTTTCAAACAGCGATTCTCTCATAAAATCCTCGGCGCTTGTTCTGAAAAGCTTTTGTGCGTCGTAAGGATTTGCTCCCTCACCTCTTAAATACTGTGCCGCACCGAAGGTTCTGATGCCCGTGTTTTTAGTAAACTGCTTTGTGTCAAGGATAAGTCCCGAGAAAATAAGGTTTGCTTCCACAACAGGAAGGTCGCCGGGGTTTAAAATCTGCTCCAAGATTTCGCACATAAGCTCCGAAACGGAGGATGCCGCCGGCTCAATATATGCAATCACAGGCTCGTTTGTAAATTCAGCTGCCTTTCTGTGGTGGTCGATAACAACAAATTTTGACGAAGCAAGATAAATTTCTGGTACTTCAAAAAGATTTACATTGTTGACGTCGCACACAACAAGAAGTGTATCAGAGCTCATAAGCTCCTGTGCGTTTTCTCTGTCAACAAACAAATCGTTATATTCCTCGCCGCCTCTCATACTGTTGAAAATCGCTTTAAGATTGAAGTCGTGGATGTTTACAACAACATTTACCTGCTTGCCAAGATGCTTTGCTATTCTTGCAACGGCAACACTTGAAGCTATACAGTCGTGGTCAGCGTACTTATGTCCCATAACAAGCACATTTGAGCTTTGCTTTATAAGGGAGCACAGCTCGTTTGCAACAACACGGCTTCTGACCTTTGTCTTTTTCTGTACCGTCTGGCTTCTTCCTCCGTAAAACTCGGTGGTCGCCTCGGTTTTGACAATCGCCTGGTCGCCGCCTCGCTGAAGTGCAAGGTCAAGAGCAGCTCTGCTTGCCGCCTCCTTTTCCGAAAGGGTACCATTTATTGCACCGATTCCTATTGATGCGGTAAACTGCATTGCTGCATCGTCCACCGTTATTGAACGGATGGTGTCAAGTATGTCAAACTTATTTTCCTGCAAATTCTCAAGCTTTCCCTTTTCAAAGACAATCATATACCTTTCTCTGTCGTATTCCTTGATAATACCTCCCAGAGATACGCACCATCTATCAAGTGCCGAGCCGATTACAGCCGCCGCCGTTCTGCTCTTGTCCTGAACAAACTGCGTAGCCTCTGAAAAGTTGTCAATTACGATAAAGGCACAAAGCGTATCCTTAGAGTCAAGCAAAAGCTTTGTTCTGTGAAGCTCCGTACAGTCATCCCACATCATAACGCAGTAGCTTTTACGTGAAGACAGCACATTACTGCAGTTGATATGATACTGTCTGTCATTAAGCGTAATTTCAAATTCGCAGTTTTCCTGGCTAAAAAGTCTTGCAGGGTTAAGGTTGTGGCTTATGTCCTCGGAAATGCTTTTGCTGTAGAGAGCACCCTTGACGCCCGTAAGCTCAAGAAATTGTCGGTTGTACCAGGTAATTTCGCAGTTTTTATTGACTATTACAACTGGCTTTGAAAGTCCCGTTACAAAATCAAGAGTCATCGCCGAAAGCATAGGACTGTCAGATGCAAGTCTTGAAGAATTGGCCTCGCGGATTACGGTATAGGCAAAAAGCGCCGAGTATATTACAAAAGCCGCAGAATTTACCGCAAAGGCACTTTTGTTAATAAACGCAGAGCACACGGCCGCCGCAAAAAGGATAAGAGAAGCATACATAGCAATTCTTCGTTTTTTCAGAATTTTCATCAATTTGCCATAGTTCTTCAAAAAAGTCACCTCCGAAAAGGATTTTCGCTTTATATTATCAGACACTTACCGTTATGTGCCAGTATTTTCATTGTCCTGAGAATTTGCGTTTCCGCAAGTGTTTTCACCGTCTTGCTGTGATTTTTCTTCGCCGTTATCTTTGACGGGTATTTCCTTAAAGCCGCACATAATAAGCATAAGCTCGGTATCGCTTTTGATTTTTTTTCTTGCCGCCTCACCCTCAATGCGGTATCTCTGCTTTACAAAAGTCACTCCCAGCGAGCAAAGCAAGAGGTATCCCCACATACCAAGGAACATTATGGGCACAACAGCAATTACCGCACACAAAAGGTACACAACCACCTTTGAACGTAGCGAGCCGTACAAAAAGAAGTGTATCGCTTTAAAGGTTGCTATTGTCACCACGGGAAGCATTATGAGTAGCATATTCATCACCGATGCCGCAATGCTTGCAGGCAAGCCGAAAATACTTCCGATTATGACAAACAGCAGAATTATGTCAAAAAACGTTATACAGCTTGACGGAATTCTGTAGCACCAGCGGCAGTCCATAATGCACACAAACAGCGGCATTTTATGGTATTTTGCCACCCGTGAAAAGGCTCCCGTGAAAATAAAGCCGTAAACCATACACATCAGCACAAACAGCGAAGGAAGTAACATTTTTACGATGCTGAGATAGCTTTTAAAGGCATCTGCAAGATAGGAAGCTGCCTTATCGGGCTCCATTTGTGAAATTTCCGGAATAATCACACGGAATGATTCATACACCGAGCTGTCGGAAAATTCCTGCAGGAGAGTCGCTTTAAATGTGTCAGCTGTAGAATTTATGATGTCGTTCATCATTTCAACTGCAAGTGAAATGTCGGCACTACCCTTGGTGTATACAAGAAAAATCAGACCCGTAACTAAAAGTACACCGCACGTTACCGCCGTCAGCGCCGTAAAGCACCACAGCTTTGTCTTTTTGCCCACAACGGTAACACAGAACACCGTCGCCGCCAGAAAGCACAGTATATAAGTGCTTGACGACAGAACAAAATTTTCGTAGCCATCATATGGCAAGGGAAAGGCAAAACATCTTATGCCGTACGCCGCAACGGGTGCCAGCGTACATACCGCTTTCAGTATCATCGGCGAAAACAGCAGAGTATAGCTGAAAAGCGCAGGGAATAAAAACAATGCAACAACTCCCAGAGATGAGAAAGCTCCAAGCACGCCTGAATCAATTGCAAAGTATCCAAGAACGCTTACAACAACTGAATACAGCACGTGATACAAAAGCGATCTCTCTTTGCGCTGTTGAGACATAAGTTGGGAATACACGCAGTTTTCAATGATTCCTACATCTTTTATTCTGTTTTCTCTTAAGTCGGGATAATTGAACTGAGCCATGTATTTTCCTCTTTAATAAAGTAATTATCGTTATATTATATCATACCCGGTCAAAAATTGCAAGGTTTTTTACCTGATTACCACACGGTTATGGAAAACGGGAATACAGATATTGGCGCAAGCCGGACAGGAAAAAGCGTGTGAAAGACTTGCAAGTGCCGTATCACCGTCGCTCTCCACAGTCTTTTTATAGCTGATACCCGTTTCATCAAAATACACGCATATATTTTGGGTAAGGGAGCTGTCACAGCAAACGCCTTTATCGCAAAGCTTTACAATGTATTTGTCATCAGGCGAATATTTTTCACCGCAGTTCATTGCAGAAATAAGAATTACCTCATCGGGATTTTTCCCGTGACAGGCAGTAAGTGCACCTCTTGACATAAGACTGCTCTGCGCAAGAAGTGCCACTGTCACACATCCGACGCCGTACTTTTCCAAAACAGCCTGTCCCTGTAAATCGAGCAACCTGCAAATGCCGTCTATTGCAGTATAAAGAGCACACTTTTCTCCTGCACCGTGTCCCCAGCACACACCGTTTTCAAGAAAGCTGACAGCACCGTCGAAGTATCCCTTATCGCCCTGCTTTACTTTGTCGGAAACATTTTTGTCGTAGGTTTCAACGTAGCAGTCTGTAACAGCCGTACTGCCACAGTAATTGTCGGGCGCAACAAGCACGCCCTGAGCCTTTTCAAACACAACTTTTGTAAATGCCGTCTGCATTACTGAGCTTTTTCCAAGAGAGCCCACATATATTTTGCTTCCCTCAATGTATGTTGCAACCACTCCGCCCACATCCAGCGGAGCACACAGCATAACGTGCTTTCCTTCTCCTGTCTTTTTGCTGAAAAACACGTTGCCTATGCCGTCGGACGTTTCTTCACAGCCATAAGGAGCAAGCTCTTTTCTTATGAGAGCTGTCATTCCTTTATTTTCACTGGGTACAGACGGGCAATTGCAAATCTTTTCAAACAAACTCATTTTTCTTCTCCTGTCAAAAACGTGCCTCATCGCACACGCCTTTTAAAATTGCGTACATTTCTTCCATATCCTCAATCGCCGCAACGCTTGAAGAAGTGTGTATATATCTGCAGGGCAATGAAACAACCGCCGTCTTTACTCCGCCAAGGCTTCTTTGTATTCTCGCCGCATCCGTTCCGCCTGCAATTTTTGTTTTTACCTGAATTTTCAGATTGTTAGCGTTTGCATAGTCGTGTATACAGGTATACATTTCGTTATCATACAGCGTACCGCCGTCCATAAAGGGACACACCGCGCCGTGTCTCACCTTACAAACTTTGTCCTTTTCGGGAACACCGTCAAGGTCTGACGCCGTCGTGCCCTCAACAACAATACACACGTCGGGGTTTATTCTGTGTGTTGCGGCACAGGCTCCTACTGAGCCAAGCTCCTCGCCGACAGTAAAGGCAAAGTACATATCGTTGCGAAAGCTTTCCTTTGCAAGCATACAAAGAATTGCACACCCTATTCTGTCATCAAGCGCCTTTGCCTTGACAAGACCTCCCTGCATATATACAAAATCGCTGTCAAAGCACACGCCCTCACCTAACAGCTCAAGACTTTGCGCTTCTTCTTTATTTTTTGCTCCAATATCAATTACAAGGTCACTCACAGCACACGCCTTTGTCTTATCCTTACAAAGATGAATAGGCCTTGCGCTGATAACGCCCTTAATTCTGTCACGTCCCACAACAACTTTTTTTGACGGCAGCACGGTATTTACCATACCCACCTCATCAAAATCAAGAGTGCCGTCGTCGTTGATGTGCTTTACTGCAAAGCCAACTTCGTCCATATGGGCGCACAACATAATTTTCTTGGTCGCTGCCGTTCCTTTTTTGGAGGCAATAATATTTCCGACGCTGTCCTTCATTACGATGTCACAGTGCTCTTTTATTTCCTTTACGATAATATCCGCCGTTTCATCCTCATATCCCGATACACCGAAGGACTGACACAGCCTTTCAAGAAGCTCAAGTCCTTTTTCGTCAAAATACTTAAAGCTCACCTTCTGCGCCTCCTTTGTGGTATACAGGTACACCTATTGGCTTTTTATCATATTCAATCGCCAGTTCTTTAAGAACACCTGCCGCGCTTACAACGTCGTCAAGGCTTGCACATTCCACAGAAGAATGCATATACTTCACAGGCACCGACAGCACAGATGCAGCAATGCCCTTTCCCGTTCTTGCCGCAACATCTGCATTTGTGCCCGTTGACGTCATTTCAAGCACCGTCTGAAAGGGTATACTGTTTTTCCTTGCGCAGTCTATGATAGCTCTTGTAAGCGCCTTGTTTGTAACACTTGAAATTGATGTCATTGCACCCTCTCCAAGTAATCCGTATTCGCCGTCAACACTGCCCTTTTCCTTTGCAAAGTTAACATCAAGCACCACAACCGCATCAGGGCAAATTTCGTCGTACATATGGTATGAGCCATTGCCGCCTCTTTCTTCGCCGCTGCTAAAATAGCAGTAAATGTCGGTATTATCAAGTTCTGTGCTTTTCATAAGCTTTAGTGCATACAGCACAGCCGTCATACATATTTTATCGTCAAGTCCCGTAGAGGCGACTCTGTTGTTAAGAAGTCTTGTAAAATGAGGATACATAACGGCAGGTGTGCCGATTTCCACGTACCTTTCAGTTTCCTCTTTTGTCGCAAAGCCCGTATCAACAAGAAGCTGTCCTGTTTCGGGAAGCTTATCCGACGTAGACAGATGAGGAGGCACGGACGAAAACACGGCTCTTATGTCCTTTTTTCCGCAAAGAAGCACCTCGCTTGACGGAAGAATATTTACGTCAATACCGCCCATAGGCGACATTCTTACATATCCGCCGTCGCAAATCTCTGACACCGCAAAGCCCACCGTATCAAGGTGAGCATCAAAGGCAAGACGGTATTTACACGCACCCTTGCTTTTTTTCACAAGAACAACGCTTCCGCTTTTGGTGACAAAGCCGTCGTCAAAGCAATCCTTTGCGTAATCCTTGCATATATCAAGTATCCTGCTTGCCGTTCTTTTTTCATAACCGCAGACGGTTACGGTTTTTACAAGCTTTTCGGTTAAAGCTTCTAATTCTTCAACAAAACCCATAGCTGTTCCTTTCGGGATTATTAGTATACAGATATCTCCGCTATTCTGTGGAAAACAAGATCGGTCACATTATTGCCTTGCGCTTCGTCCAGCATTTGCTGTGTGATTTCACCCGTCATAACTGCTTTTTCTTTGCAGACTGAAGCATACGTTCAAGTCCCGTGTTTCTTGTGTTTTTGCGCACATTTGACACCATAAGTGACATTATTTCGGGTTTTCCCGTAAGTACGGCGATTTTTTCGGCACGTGTCAGCGCCGTGTATAGCATATTTCTACTGAGAAGTCCCTGCGGGCAGTCAAACAGCGGAACAATTACCGACTTATATTCACTTCCCTGACTTTTATGAACCGTTATTGCATAAGCGTGTTCAAGGTCGTCAAAGCAGGAGTAGTCAAGAATGGCAATTCTTCCGTCGTCAAAACGAAGCGTAAAGCATTGCTCCTGGCGGTTTATCTCGGAAATTATGCCTATATCGCCGTTGAAAATACCGCAGCCACTTTGTCCGTCCTCATCCGTCCACTCTATATCGTAATTATTTCGTACCGCCATAACCTTATCGCCCTGACGGAACACCGTTTCACCTGTCTTGTGTTCAATTTTATTAACCGCAGCCGGATTTAAAACTCCCTGCAAAAGAGAATTCAACGCCGTTGTTCCCGCTTCGCCCTTACGCGACGGACAGATAACCTGTATGTCCGACAGCGCATCAAAGCCGTATGCTGACGGAAGCCTTGACGTACAAAGCTGTACAACCAGCTCTCTTAAATCCTTTGCAGACTCACGTTTAAGAAAAAAGTAGTCGCTGCTGTTATTGGAAAGAGGCATTTTACCGTCCTTTATAAGATGGGCGTTGGTAACAATACTGCTTCCCTTTGCCTGTCTGAAAATCTCACACAGCTTTACCGAATGAAAGCATCCGCTTTTGATTATATCGCTAAAAACATCGCCTGCGCCTACCGGAGAAAGCTGGTCGGCGTCGCCGATAATTATGAGTCTTGCTCCGGGGCGTATGGCTCTCAGCAAGCTACAGAACAAAAATAAATCCACCATCGACGCCTCATCAATAATTACGGCGTCCTGTTCAAGAAGATTGTCCTCATCTCTGCCAAAGCGTGCTTCGTCCTCGCCCTCGCCTGAAAATCTGCATTCAAGCAGACGGTGTATTGTGGTTGCCTTGAAGCCTGTTGCCGCGGACATTCTCTTTGCAGCTCTGCCTGTAGGTGCGGCAAGGCAGAAGTCAACCTCTATTTTCTTAAGCATTTCGATAATTGCACGTATTACCGTGGTTTTTCCCGTTCCGGGACCGCCCGTAACCACCGCTACGCCCTGAGTCACGCAGTTTTTAACCGCCTCTCTCTGAAGGTCGGCAAACTCTATGCCCTGTTCCTTTTCTACTCTGTTTATTTCTGAATCAATATTTTCTATTGGTATATTTATTGCCGTTCTGTCAAGAAGCAACAGCTTTTCTGCACAGAACCTCTCGGTACGATACACCTTTTCAAGGTATACCTGTATATCGCCTTCGGCACCCTTTACCGCCACAAGCTCACCGCCCTGTGACAGTATTGCCACCACCTCTTCAACGCTCTCCATTGGCACCGATAGAACGGTGCTTGTCTTGGACAGCAGACTTTCAAGTGAAACATAGCAATGACCGTTACGAGAAAGCTCCAATGACAACAGATACTTTATACCCGAAGCAATTCTTTCTTGGCTGTCACCGGGAATCCCCATTTTTCTTGCCATTGCATCAGCCTTTTCAAAGCCGATGCCTTCCAGCTCCTCACAAAGAAGGTAAGGATTGTTGCGCAATACATCTACCGCCGCATTGCCCCATTTCTTAAATGCTTTAAGAGACAGTCTTGGCGACAGCATACCCTCAAAGTACAGCATAACCTGACGCATACCGTACTGATTGTTGAAGCTTTCGCTTATTTCCTTGACTCTTTTCGGGGAAATGCCCTTTATATCCACAAGATAATCGGGGTGCTCCTCAATAACCTTTAACGTTTCCTCGCCGTATCTGTCTACGATTCTCTTTGCCGTAACGGGACCTATGCCCTTTATGACGCCTGATGACAGGTAAGACAGAATTGCATCGGTTGTGGCAGGAAGCTCTCTTTTATAGCTTTCGACACTAAACTGTCTGCCATAGGTATGATGATTCTTCCACACGCCCTCGGCGAAGATATATTCACCCTCGTTAATAGCGGGTATACAGCCTACAAGGGTGATTTCCTCACCCTCGCAGTCTATGGTACAAATTGTGTAGCCGTTGTCGGGATTATGGTAGGTAATGTTATCCACCATACCTTTAACGGTATTATTGCTTGCTGAGCTGTCCAAGGCTTAAACACTACCTCCTTTCCCAAAAATCACACCGAAATACGCTTAAAACGCAAGAACCTCTTTAAGCATATCCTGCTTATCAACGGACTTTGTAAATCTTACGCTCTTGTCAAACAATGTTTCAAGAGGTGAGGGAATCTCAGTCTTGGAAATTTCTCCCAGCTTTGTAAGCACTTCCTTAAGGTCTTCAGGCACCTTTTCGCCAAGGGAAACAAGTACATCTGCCGCAAACTTATAGGGGCTTGCTGTGGAAGCTACAATATTCTTAAGACCCTTGCCGTTTTCTTCAAGATACATATGAGCCGCCTTTACCGCAACTGCAGTATGGGGGTCGCAAAGATATGAATACTTGTCAAAGGTGCTCTTAATTGTTTCCTTGCAGTTTTCTTCGTCACAGCAGTAGGCAGAAAATTCAGACTTGATTTTTTCCAGAATTACAGGCTCAACCGTATATACGCCATCCTTAGACAGCTTTTCCATATATTCACGTGTTTTTCCTGCACCTGCAATATAGCTGAGAAGTCTTTCGAGGTTGGAGGAAATAAGAATATCCATAGAAGGAGAAATTGTGGTATAGAACTTACGGTTTCTGTCATAAACACCTGTATTGAGAAAATCCGTAAGAATGTTGTTGCTGTTTGAAGCACAGATAAAGCGGTTTACGGGAAGACCCATACGCTTTGCAAGATATGCTGCAAATATGTTACCGAAGTTTCCCGTGGGAACGGTGATGTCAACCTTTTCGCCAAGTGCAATGTCGCCTTCTGCAACAAGGTCTGCATATGCCGAAATATAGTAAACAATCTGAGGAGCAAGTCTTCCCCAGTTAATGGAGTTTGCGCTTGAAAGGAAGCAATCCTTTTCAGCAAGAACCTTCTTTGCCTCAGCATCTGCAAAAATCTTCTTAACTCCCGTCTGAGCGTCGTCAAAATTACCCTTGATTGCAGTTACGCATACATTTGCGCCTTCTTGAGTCGCCATCTGCATTTTCTGCATATCGCTTACGCCGTCTTCAGGATAGAACACCATAATCTTGATGCTGTCAACATCCTTATAGCCTTCCAGAGCCGCCTTGCCTGTGTCGCCGCTTGTTGCAACGAGAATGTATGCCGTCTTATCCTCTCCTGTCTTTTTGAGAGCGAGAGAAAGGAGTCTTGGCATAATCTGAAGTGCCATATCCTTAAATGCGCAAGTAGGACCGTGCCACAGCTCAAGAACTCTCAAATCATCTCCGATAAAGCTGCTTACAGGCGCCGCAAATTCGCCGAAGTTATCGCCATATGCCTTTGTTGCGCAGTAAAGAAGCTCTTCGTAAGTATAATCCGTAAGATAAAGCGACAGCACCTTTGCTGCTCTTTCGTAGTAAGGAAGCGTGCCTATATTTTTAATAAAATCAAGGTCTATCTGAGGAATACTTTCGGGAAGAAAAAGACCTCCGTCGTCTGCAATACCCTGCTTGATAGCCTGAGCTGCTGTTATTGGGTGAAGCTTTTCAATGTCTCTTGTGCTGTAGTAATTCATTTTGCTGTTCCTTTCTTTTATGTCAAAAAACTAATTTAATGCTGTATTAAAAAATCTGTAAGCATTGGCGAAAAACACGTTATCTGCAACACTATCGTCTGTGCCTCTGTTGGTAAGCGCCTGATAAAGAACAGGCACCTTCGATACATCCTCAAGACCCGGCAAGGGCTCCGTTCCGTCAAAATCAAGACCGAGACACAGAGCTTTGTCATCTATTTCAAGAAAATGCTCTATATGTGAGCACACCGTGCCCAGCACCGTGTTGTCGTCGGGAGTGCTTTGGGCATATGCCTTACCAAGATGCTTTGCAACAAGGTTTACGCCCACAATTCCTCCGCAGGAGGCAACTGTTCTGTACTGTACATCGGTGAGATTTCTCTTGTGGCTGCATATTAAATTCGCATTGGAATGTGAGGCTATAAAGGGCTTTTGTGCCTTATTTGCCACATCCCAGAAGCCCTTTTCGGACATATGGGAAACGTCAACGACAATGCCCAGGCGTTCACATTCATTTAACACCTCAAAGCCAAAATCCGTCAGCCCCTCGTCGGTGTCGTATGCACCACCGATAACCGATTTTCCCTTCCAGCAAAGAGTAAGTATCCTTACGCCTTCGTTCCTTAAAACCTCAAGTCTTGACAAATCTTTGCCTAAAAGCCTTGCATCCTCAACCGACATTATTGCACACATTTTTCCGTCGTTTAAGGCGTTTTTCATCTGTGTTCCGTCTGTGCAAAGACTTACAAATTCGCAATTTTTATCAAGCTGCTGTTTAAATTCCAAAGAAATGTGTTTGAAATTGACGTATGCCTCGTCATCGCTTAAAGACTCGTCGCTCCATACTGCAAAAACCTGTGCCTTTTTGTCAAATTCCGTGTATTTATCCAAATCAACGCCAAGGCTGTTTTTTGCCAGCTCCTGCTTTGTGCGGTACATTTCATATGCCGTATCGCAATGCAGGTCAAATAGTGATAGCAATGCTGTCACCTCCATCATCAACCGATATTTACAATATGGTTGTATTTTTTTACCATTCTCTTTCCCGTATAAATCTCAACAACATCTATTCTGGGCACAAGCGCATTTACATAAATGTTGTCCTTGTACTCATTGAGAAAAAACTCCATAGCTGCTCTGATTTTCGCCAATTTTTCGCCGTCAACAGCGCCTGCTGCGCTGTCGCCCGAAGAAATACTGCGAAGCTTTACCTCAACAAAGCAGATTGCATCCTCCTTTGTTGCAATAAGGTCAACCTCTCCCTCAGGGCAGGTGTAATTTCTGCACATTATGCTGTAGCCTTCCTTTGACAGTATCATTGAAGCATAGTTTTCGCCGCTGCTGCCAACTGTTCTTTTACTTTTCTGTCTCATTTTTAGTATCGAAATATTTCTTAAAAAAGCTCCTTCTGTGCTCCTCACACAGACCGTATTTATCAACAGCTTCGTAATGAAGCTTTGTGCCGTAGCCCTTGTGCTTACTGAACAGGTATTGCGGATACTTTCTGTCAAGTACCTCTAAGCAATATCTGTCTCTTGACACCTTTGCGAGAATAGACGCTGCCGCAATTGAAAAGCTTTTGCCATCTCCGCCTACAATTGCTTTTGCAGGTATTGTAAAGCCCCGAACCTGATTGCCGTCAACAATTACTCCGTCCGCCTTGAGAGCTTTTCCGCCAATGCTTTCAATATCAAGCTTTTCAAGCTCGCTTTCATTTAAACTCCTGTCAATGCTCAGCCCGTCTATAGCCTTTCTCATAGCGTGAAGAGATGCAGAAAGTATATCCGTTTCTTCAATTTCCTCTACCGTACTGTAGGCAACGCAGTAGGATAGCGCATTCTCCTTTATAAGAGGCTCCAATGCTTCTCTTCTTTTCTCTGTAAGCTTTTTGGAATCGTCAAGCACCTTTAAGTATTCTTTATCCGTATTTTCCGTATCAAGCACCACCGCCGCCGCATATACTCTGCCCGCAAGCGGTCCTCTGCCTGCTTCGTCTGTTCCGCAGACAATTTTTCCATATCCCAATAGCTCTTTTTCATACTCAAAGCTGAGGGGCTGTTTTTCTTCTTTTTTAGCCATAGTATACCTGTATACCTAATCTAAAGTAATTCTTCCGATTTTTCCGTCTCTGAATTCGTCCAGCAGCATCCTTGCTGTTCTCGGATAATCAACCTCGCCGCCCGAAATAAGAAAACCGCGTTTTTTTCCGATAGCCTCAAAAATTTCGTGGGGAAGCTTATCCTCAACGTCTTCTCTTGAAATTTTGTATCTGTTGAACATAAGTGACGGATACTTTTCCATAAGCCTTGACGTAAGAAGCACCGCAATGCTTTCTATATCAAGAATTTCATCCCTAATAGCACCTGTAAAGGCA
Source organism: Eubacteriales bacterium (assembly GCA_045646465.1). Taxonomy (GTDB): domain Bacteria; phylum Bacillota; class Clostridia; order Oscillospirales; family CAG-382; genus UMGS1387. The sequence continues at coordinate 23,170 of JAZRKT010000032.1, forward strand.
AGGTTTAGACCTACGTTTTCATCCTCAAACTTGGGCCACAATACGCCGGGAGTGTCAAGCAAATCGACCTTATCCTCGACGGTAACCCATTGCTGTATGCGTGTGACACCGGGACGGTTTTCGCTTTTAGCCTTTTTGGAGCCGTAAAGCCTGTTAATAAGGGTGCTTTTACCGCAGTTTGTAACGCCCATAATCATCACACGGGGGATTTTTTTCATTCCCTTGTTTTCATAGCGTTCAAGCTTTTCACGCAGAGCACTTCTTATTGCAGGAACAATCTCGTCAATGCCCTGGCCTGTCATACAGTCGGTAAATATTATGCGGTGACCTTCCTGTGCCGCCTGTTCTTTAAAGCGTGCACTTACTGTGGGGTCGGCAAGCGAACATTTGTTCATAACAGTAATGTAAGGCTTACTACCCACAATTTCTTTCACCTTTGGGTTTCTGCTTGAAACGGGAATTCTGCTGTCACACAGCTCAAGAACAAGGTCAACCTGCTTTAAGCTGTCCTCAATTTCACGCAGAGCCTTTGTCATATGACCCGGAAACCATTGGATTACCTTGGCAAGCTCCCTTGCATTTGAAGCACCCGAGGTTGCTTCGGTTTTGTTCTGAAGCTTTTCACGGGGAGATTTTTTATGCACCTTAACAGCACTGCCGTCAGCATTTATTTTGCCGACAGGGGAGTTATAAAAGCGTTTTACGCTTTTTTGCTTCGCTGATTTTTCCTTTTTTGCCGCAGCCTTATAGCCGGGCTTTACCTTCTTAGTTACTGCCATTTATTATTCCTTTTTTTAGCCCAAAACAGCTCTTTTAGTGATATTTCCTACATTATTATATATTACCGAAAATAGACTCCTGTCCGCCGTCTCCGCCGGGCTTCTCCTTTTTGTCCTCGATGTACTGCCGTCCAAGGTGCTCATAAGCACGTCTTGTAGCCATTCTGCCTCTGGGTGTTCTGTTAAGAAAACCAAGCTGCATCAGGTACGGCTCATAGACATCCTCAAGAGTAATAGCCTCTTCGCCGATAGTTGCAGCAAGAGTTTCAAGACCCACAGGTCCTCCGTCAAAGAAGTCAATTATAGCTTCAAGCATACGTCTGTCGGTATTATCAAGACCCAGGTCATCAATTTCAAGCATATTCAGTGCCTTTGATGCAATATCCTTAGTTATAATGCCGTCTCCGCGTACCTGAGCATAATCACGCACACGCTTAAGTAAGCGGTTGGCTATTCTCGGCGTACCTCTTGAACGGCGAGCTATTTCAAAAGCACCGTCAGGCTTAGCGTTAATACCGAGAAGCTCGGCACTTCTCACCACAATGTCGCACAGCTCTTCATCTGTATACATTTCAAGTCTGTAAAGGTTCCCGAAACGGTCACGAAGGGGAGACGTAAGCTGACCTGCTCTTGTTGTAGCTCCAATCAGCGTAAAGGACGGCAGGGGAAGGCGTATACTTCTCGCCGACGGCCCTTTACCCATAATAATATCAAGATTATAATCCTCCATTGCAGGGTAGAGAATTTCCTCAACCTGCCTTGAAAGACGGTGAATTTCGTCTATAAACAGAATATCTCCCTGCTTAAGATTGGTTAGGAGCGCCGCAAGATCTCCCTGCTTTTCTATTGCAGGTCCAGATGTAATGCGTATATCAACGCCCATTTCCGAAGCAATTATCGCCGCAAGAGTAGTTTTACCAAGACCGGGCGGGCCGTGAAGCAGAATATGGTCAAGGCTGTCGCCTCTCATTTTTGCCGCTTCCATTGATATAGACAGCTTTTCTTTAACCTTTTTCTGTCCCACATACTCGCCAAGCGTTTTAGGGCGCAGAGAAACCTCGGCATCACGCTCATCCTCTTGGCAGGTTCGCGCACTTACAATTCTACTTTCGAAGTCATATTCCTGTTCGTTATCGTTATTTCTACTGCTTTTAATCATACAAATCCTCTGAAAATTCCGTTAAAAGAGCTGAGACAGGGAAGTCCTGATAAGCTCTTCAACCGTATTACCCTCCGCCTTGGACAAAGCTTTTTGTGCCTGTGACTTTGTATATCCGAGATTTACAAGAGCTTCAAGGGCAAGCTTATGATTTTCGGTATCGTTTTCAACGGCAACAGCAATTGTTTCACGTGAAACATCGCCGCTTTCGTCTTCATAGCCAAATTCAAGTATGAAGGCATCGATTTTGTTTTTCAAATCAATGCAAATTTTTTGCGCAGCCTTCTGACCAACGCCTTGTGCTTTGGAAATAAGCCGTATGTCATCCTGACGTATAGCTGTACAAACGTCCTCGGGCGTCAGCACAGACAATATGGCAAGTGCTGCCTTTGGCCCAACGCCAGAAACCGTCTGCAACAGAGAAAACATTACACTTTCCTTGCGAGAATAGAACCCGTATACGTCGAAAATGCTTTCATCTCTGAGCTTGACGGAGGTAAATAGCTTAATTTTTATGCCGGCAACATCACCAATTGGGAGAAAAGCACCGTCCGACACAAGCTTTTCATAGGTTGTCGCCGTTATCATTGCGCAGTAACCTACGCCACCGCAATCAACAACCGCATACTGTCGGGTAAGCTCTGCAAGCGTTCCGTTTAAATAGTAAATCATAGCTTTCAGTCAAAATACTTAAGAGCAGTTTCAGGAAGCTCGTCTTTTGTAATTTCGATTTCAAAATCGCCTGCCGCATAAGGAGCAATTTCATACTGATTAAAATAAATATTGATGCCGTTTTCAGTAAAGTACCAGGTATCAACCGCCGCTTCAACAAATGAAGACTGAATATAATCGTAATTTATAACGTCTTCGCCATACTTTTCCTTCAATTTATTATATATAAGGCTGTCAGCGGCATCTCGCTGAGCGTCATCGCCCTCGGTATACATAATCTGTGCCAGATGATTTCCGTCAGCACAGTCAAAGTTGTAATAATAAGTGCTAACAGTATGGTGAGGGCCACCTGCATAGTAGTCTATAGTTTCTTTAACCGTCGCAATCGTACCATTGTTGTTTACAAGCTCGTAGTTTGTATCAATGGACCAGGGGAACATAGCAGCATCAACATCAAATCCTTCTGTAGCAAAAGCTTCAGACACAATATCAAGAATTTCATCACCGCTTGTCTTGTTTCTGTTGTACGCTTCCAGAAGCACTTTGTTTATGCTCTTCGTTACATCAGAAAACTCTCTGCTCTGCGCAACCACCGACGCCTTACGTACAGTACCGTCAACATATACAAGCTCTTCGTTGTTCTTATCGGTAACGGAAATGGGATAATCCTTTACAAGCATCTGAAACTGCGGTTTCTCGACGCTCTGAGAGGTCTCGGCGTTGTCCTTTCCTTCATTAACATCATTATTTTCCTGTGTTTTATTGCACGCAACTGCTGTGCATATTACAAGTCCCGCAAGAATTGCAGCAAAAATACTCTTTTTTTTCATATCAAAATTCCTTTCTGTGTATCATCATATTTATATATTGTATGCAAAATCACGATTTATTATTTCAATTCCTTGCCATCAGGTAATCCATCGGGTCTACGACTTTACCATTTTTTATAATTTCAAAATGTATGTGTACACCGGTTACATATCCCGTCGAGCCCATTTTAGCTATCAACTGTCCCTGCTTTACCTTTTGCATCTCGGCAACAAGCAACTCCGAACAGTGGGCGTATCGGGTTATTGTTCCGTCATCGTGCTGAATCAGAATACACCGTCCGTAGCCGTCTCCGCGGTCTTTAGCCTGTATAACGGTGCCGCCGTCTGAAGCCACAAGGTCAAGCCCCATATCACTTCGCATATCAAGCCCTTTATGGAACTCATTGTGTCCGCCAAGGAGTCGCCAGCCGTAAGCGCTTGAAATTTCGCCCTTACTCGGATAAATGTACGTTCCTGTTGACTTATACTGTTTTTCCTCCTCGGTAAGAGGCCTTGTACCAAGCTTTTTCACAGCTTTAACAGGCTGAGTGACCGCCTCTTCGCTGAGAAGTCTCCTCGCCGTTTCCTTTCCGTCAGTATATGTCACCGCATAGGTGGCCTTTCGAACCCCGTTTCTGCCTGCACTTACGGAAGAAGTAAGTCCTTCCGGCAAATCGTCATCATAAATGTACTCGGTGTCATAAGGCATAATCTCCGTTACCGTCTCGGTTCTTGTGACCACAGCCTCCATAGTAACCGACAAAGCAGACGGAAGACCTTCTGTGGCGATACCGCTTGACATTCCCGCAGTATATCCGTCGGTTATCAAAGCGTTGTCAACATACAGATTAGCATCAGCCGATACTTTGGCGGCAGTTCCGTCATCATTGATAGGCGGAAGCGACAGCAAAGCTCTGAGAGCTGACGCATCCACAAACAGCGACTGTGGGAACGCACCCTGACGTATTATAAAGTCCTTATATCCGATATTCTGCACATTGTCGTCAGCCACAAGTTCAGGAAACCTCAGCTTTATGCTTTCGTTAAGACAGTAATCAAGCAACCTCTTATCTTCAACGGCGCAGACAGGCAAATCTCCCTTATACAGGCAAAATCCGTGTTCCATTTCCTCGTGCGCCGCCTCGTGCAAAACCTTGTTAAGCTTCGCCTCATTTAGCACATCTGACCGTTTCGCCCTTGACGCTTCATAATCGAAGACGCACTCCATTGCGTAATTCAAGCCAAGGCTCATGGAAATAGAGCTTTCAACCGTCCGCTTTGCCAAAGCAACCTCGTCAATTGTCCGCACATTTCCAACGTGCTCCCCGTCAATGTACAGCTTGAGAACAGGAAGCTTTGCCATATTCACCGACGCTTCATTCCACCACAGTACGCCTATTGCCGCAGCAGCGCCGAGAAGCATCACCGTTAGCAAGCTTTTTGCGCTTCTCCCTACTTTTCCCGAGGTTTCAGCGCCTCTCGCAAGATTTCCTCCCGCAGTTTTAAGTGCTTCGCCCGTCTTACGTCTCACCTTACTCAACGACACCGGTATTTCCAGCAGCTTAAGTGCCACAGACCATTTATTGTGCCTCCACATTGTTGTGGCATTTGAAAACCACGACATTGGATGAAGGTATATATTTTCGTACTTCTTCTTTACACCAACGCCCGAAGAATAATAATTATCGCTACACCGCAGATAAACAGCATTGTACAGACTTTCAAGTCTTGACAATCCGTTGCTTCTGAAGCTTTTATACAGCTCCTTTAAACCGGGATTGTCAAAATCATAGGGATTGTTGTCAGCAATTCCTCCGACTCGCCTCATTCCGTCGCCTTTCGCCTTACGTGCAAGCTGTCGTTCAAGGCGTTCGCTTTCATCGGCAGGCGGCCTGCTTTTGTTTTTAGGAACGCCCTTTATTATCAGCCGTTCGCCTCCGCCATGAGAAAATGTTTCACGTGAAACATCGAAGTTTTCGCCACGAACATTTGTTTGTTTTGCGGCGTTTTCACCGTCTCGGCTAAATTGTTTTCTTTCTTCCGCCAAAGCAGGACCTCCTTTCCGTACAAGTAGACACAATACTTCGATTGTATATATATTCAACTTACATTATATATATATGAAGTGAACAAATCAAGCATTGCAAGGAATATTTACCTTTTAGACATAAAGAACCGCCATTAAAATCAAAACTTTGTTAATATTCAAACATTGTTACCCAATGTTTTTTGCAAAATTTACGAACAATTAAAACATTTCACGACAAATGTGCTATACTTAGTGTGTAAATAAATAAATCCCGAAACACTCGGGTGCAGCACAAGGAGATATTATTATGAAAAATTTACCTTTCAGCCTTGATCTTGAAGGCAAAGTTGTAGTAGTAACAGGCGCTGGTGGAGTACTTTGTTCCGGCTTCGCAAAGACAGCAGCAGCCTGCAATGCAAAAGTTGCGGTGCTCGACCTCAGCCTCGAGGCAGCACAGAAAGTCGCAGACGAAATCGTTGCCGACGGCGGCGTAGCAATTGCAGTCAAGGCAAACGTACTTGACAAAGCTTGTATGGAAGAAGCAAAGGCAGAAATCGACGCAAAGTTGGGCTCTTGCGACATTCTCATTAACGGCGCAGGCGGAAACAACCCTAAGGGCTCAACCTCCAAGGATTACCTTGAAGAAGCAGACCTTGAAAACATTGCCGAGGAATCAGGCATCAAAACATTCTTTGACCTTGACCCCGACGGAATTTCCTTTGTATTCAACCTCAATTTCCTTGGCACACTTATTCCTACGCAAGTATTTGCAAAGGATATGGCAAACAAGACCGGCACAAGCATCATCAACGTTTCGTCAATGAACGCTTTCCGTCCCCTTACAAGAATTCCTGCATACAGCGGTGCCAAGGCGGCAGTTTCCAACTTTACACAGTGGCTTGCAGTTCACTTCTCTAAGGTCGGCATCCGTGTTAACGCCATCGCTCCCGGCTTTTTCTGCACAAACCAGAACCGCGCACTTCTCTTCAATCCCGACGGGACACCTTCCGCACGTGCAGACAAAATCCTTGCACACACACCCATGGGTCGCTTCGGTGTGCCCGAAGACCTTGACGGCGCACTTCAGTTCCTCCTTAACGAACAGGCTTCAGGCTTCGTTAACGGCGTGGTACTTCCTGTAGACGGCGGCTTTGCTGCTTATTCGGGAGTATAATTTATCTTTTTTCCTTATAAAAGCAATCAAATATTCAAAGGGCTTGTATCGTTTATTTTGATACAAGCCCTTGTTTTATTATCTGCTATAATTTTCAATTACTTTACAGCAATATTCTTTGAATTGCAGCTTGATATCTGCAGGCGTTTCAATTTTCACCTTATCCCCAAAGGAAAACAGCCATCCGAAGAAGTTGGGGCTTACCACAACATCGCAATAAACGTACACCTTGCCCTCGTTATCGCTCTGTCTCATAAAAACATCCTTACCGAAGCGGTCAATAACAACCCCGCACAGCGACTTGTCAAATTCAAGGCACACCTTGCACGTCTTACCGCCGAACATATTGAACACCTTGCCCGAATAGGTTGAAACATCAGTCTCTTCAAATTCCTTCCTACCCAGCCTTATGCCGTCGCACAGCGATATTTCAAGCATTTTGTCAACTCTGTAGTGCTTTATTATTTTGTCCTTTTGGTCATAGGCAATAAGGTAGTAGTTTTCGTCATCCCAGTTGAGAACATAAGGACTGACTTTGTACATTTCACCGCCGTGACGCAGAACTCTTTCCTTATTTTCATTGTAATCAAAGTACTTGAATTCTATAGGCTTATTTCCTGCAATAGCTGTATGAATTTTATCCACATTGTAGTAGATGCTTTCGTTCATACTCTTTATTCTGCCCGTTATGGTAACCTGTCTTGACAGCTCTGCCGCCTCGTGAATACTGCAAAGGCTCTCAAGCTTTCTCATAAGCTCACGGGATTTTTTATCGGTAATAAACTTTGCCACCTGCACCGCATCAACGAGCAGCTTCAGTTCTGACACCTGAAAAAGCCTGTCAGCAACATAATAGCCTGTTCCGTCCTTGGTTTTCTGCGTCATAACCTCCGTTCCGAAGGTACGAAGCTGTTCAAAGTCATCGTAAAGACTCTTTCTTTCGGCGGAAATGCCGAGATTTTCAAGATAGGCAATAATATCATTCATTGATGAGGTATGATTTTCATCGGTATTTTCAAGAAAATACCTGTTTAGATGCAAAAGCTTAAGCTTTTGTCCCGATTTCTTAGCCACAGCAATCCCTCTTTTCTGTTTGTTATAAAGGATAAAATGAAATTTTTGCTTTGTATGAATAATAGCCTCATAGATTGAGAAAAATATGGTATGAGTCCAATGAAATGAAAGGAAAGATATATATGTCAAAGAGAAGTTCAGATTCAGGAAAGAAAACCCTCAGAAAGCAGCTAATCAGTGGCGGAGTATACGTCGCACTGTCAGCCGTCGCCGTTGCCGTTACGGTAAACACCGCAGTTTCAATGTTATCCCCAAAAGACAGCCTTGAAAATCTCGGCGACAACCTCGAAAACGTAAAAATCGACATTCCTCAGGTGCCCGAAGATTTCGCCATACCCGAAATATCAGATATCTTACCCCAAACGCCGTCAGACAGCAATTATCCCGTGTCGTTATTACCGTCGGGCGTGGATTCGTCAATAGTAAATGACACCGAAAGCCCTGAAAGCCCAGAGCTTACAGATGCTTCTCAGGCAGAACCTGTACCCGACATTTCAGAGCTTTCCTCAAACACTGATTTAGGAGAGGACGTCTTCATTAAGCCCTGCGACGGATTTATAACCGTTGGACACTCTGTAGATATACCTGTATACTCCACCACCCTCGGCGACTACCGCACTCATTGCGGTGTTGACATCGCCGTAGACAAGGGCGCGCTTGTAAAAGCAGCAAAGGGTGGTGTTATAACAAAAATCTACGAGGATGACCTTTTTGGAAACTGTGTCCGCCTTGAAACGCCCGACGGCTTTGCCCTTGTGTATGCCAACCTTTCTTCACCCCTTGCTGAAGGCGTGCAGGAAGGTCTTGCCGTAAGTGTGGGAACGGTGCTTGGCGGAACAGGCGAGGGAGCGATTGTCGAAAGTGCCCAGGAAAGCCATTTGCACTTTGAGCTTTACAAGGATGGTGTCAGCGTAAATCCCGAAGATTATATTGATTTTTAAAGCCGAAAATTGCTTATTTGTCGTATCTTTCCACGGCGATAATAAAGGGAGCATCGGGGGAGTTGATAATACGAAGATGTGTCACGCAATATTCAAACCTTGTCAGCTTTGACAGCTCCTCCAACAGCATCTGACCTTCAAGACAGCCTTCCTCATGGCCGGGATATACATTTATCACAAGCACGCCGCCCTTTTGCAAAAGGGAAATTGCACCGTTTATGGCAGGCATAGTGCTTTCGCGCATAGTGTGTATGGTCTTGTCTCCGCCGGGAAGATAACCCAGGTTAAACATTCCCGCCTTTATGGGCTCTTTTATGTATTCAAGCACCTTTGCGTGGCTGTCGTGGACGATAACTGCATTATCAAGTCCTGCCTCAGCAAGGCGCCTTTTTGTGTTTTCCACTGCCTGTGTCTGAATGTCGAAGGCATAAACCTTTCCATTCGGCACCTTCCTGCAAAGATACTCGGTGTCGTAGCCGTTACCCATAGTAAAGTCGGCAACCACATCGTTTTCCTTTATCCCGCTTGCTTCAAGAAAGCCCTTTGAAACGTCAAGCAACTGATACATTTTTATTCCTCCAAAACTTATTTCCTCATTATTGTACCACACTTTTTCTCCTTTTGGAATACCTATTTTCAATTTTCTTTCAAAAAACGGAGGTGTCTGATAAAGTGCTGTGCCACAGGCGTGCCGTCATCCTTTATTGTGCAATACTGCTTTTTCTGTGGCTGCTGTGTCTGCGTCTTTACGTTCTGTCGCAAGGCAACCACACCGCAATGACGGTGCTTGACGGTCAGTATTCCTCACGTCTTGACATCGCTCAAAGAAGCGGTTTTATATACGACAGATACGTCGAGCTGCTTTCTCACGATTTGTATACAGGTATACTAACGGTCAATCCGTCACAATTAAGTAATTACAGGCAGGCATCAGAAGAAATATCCCGTGTTTCGCTTGTGCTTGACCAATCGGATATTGAGGATAAGCTTTATAATGGCGTACCCTTCAATATCACAGTTAACACAGGACAGGAAGCAAAAGAGCTTGATGAAAAATACGACGGCATATACTACAATGACCTGTACACCGAAAACACCTCAAATGCTCCTCATCTGTTGGGCTACAGCCGCGAAAATCAAGGCGTTACGGGAATGCGACTGTACTGTAACGACCTTCTGTACGGCACTCTCTTTTCAAAATGCTCGGCAGCCTTCGGCTCAAACGGGTTAAATATGAGTATGTCGCCTCTTGCCGTAAACGACACCTCCTACAAGTCCCGTGACGGCATAGTGACAACCCTCGATAAGGAGCTTCAGCTCTTTTGCAACAGCCTTGAGGAAGATGTAAAAAGCGGAGCTGTCATTGTTTCGGATATGGAGACGGGCGAAATTCTTGCGCTGTCAAGCTTTCCGTCCTATGATGCAGACCGTCTTGAAGAGTATCTAACATCCAACAGAGGCGAGCTTATAAACAAAGCTGTATGTTCATATACGCCGGGCTCTGTATTCAAGATTATCGTTTCCGCCGCCGCACTTGAAGAGTCGCCCGCCTACGCCTCTTTTATCCACGACTGTAAGGGCAGTATACAGGCAGACAGCAATACCTTTCGCTGTCATAAGACAGCAGGTCATGGAGAGCTTGATATGAAGGGAGCCTTTGCCAATTCCTGCAACTGCTACTATGTGGCATTGGCAGAGCAAATCGGCATAGACAGCATTGATCGTATCTGCCGAAAGGCGGGGCTGTACGAGATGGCAAAAGCCGATTTTCTCACCGAGGCAACGGCAGATTTTCCTGTATTCAGAAAAGATGACAGTGGGTTTCTGGCAAATATATCCTTTGGACAGGGAGAGCTTTTGCTGTCGCCTCTTGATATGATAAATATAACAGCCTGCGCCGTCAGCGGATATCGCACACCTCTAAAACTAATCGGCGGACAAATCAAACACGGCAAGGGAGAATATTATACCCATAGCGAAAAACACCGCATATTTTCGGATAAAACTGTACAATTGCTTGTAAGTATGATGGAAGAATGTGTAAATAACGGTACGGGAATGTCCGCAAAAATCGAAGGAGCAATCACGGGCGGCAAGACGGCAACAGCACAAACGGGACGAAAAAACGGAAATGGCGTCGAATATGTGCACAAATGGTTCTGCGGATTTTACAGAGGCACCGACAAAACCTATATTTTCTGCATTTTGTGCGATAATACAAGTGAAAATAATTTATCGCCTGCTGTCGTTTCATCGCGTATCTGCCGTTTTTTAAAGGAAAATCTGTACTGACAGGGGGCACTTATGTGACGTCATACGACAAAAAAACACCGCCATTTCCATTGTTTTACAGCCTTTTTATAACCTTTTAAATACCTTTTTGTGACATTGTTAACATTTTTTGACCTGAATTTACATCAAATGCGTGCAAATGCTAAACTGTCCTCGCCGATTCAATCCCCACGGCAGACACAGCAACTGACAACAATGAAATTATCATCATAGAAAGGCTGAAAAAAATGGACACAAACAAAACCATCGTTATCGCAGACGCATCTGCGGAATTCAGAATCGGGCTTAAAAGCTTTCTCGCCAAAAGAGGCTATCGCATCGTGGGCGACTGCCAGGACGGATGCGAAGCAGTACGCATTATTGAGGAAACAAAGCCCGATGCCGTAATACTTGACATCCTTCTTCCGAGGCTTGACGGAATAGAGGTTATGAACGAAATGAGAGCTCGCCTTGCATCAAGCTGTCCGGTATTTCTTGTAGTTACGGCAATAAGCAACAACAAAATGCTGTCTGAGGCGGCAGAGGCAGGTGCAGGCTACTGTATTATTAAACCCTGCGAATATTCAGCGCTGTCAAACCGACTTGAAAGTGCGCTGAAGCAGACAAGCTCCACCGAAAGCACGGAGAAAAGCGTAAGCGCCTCAGCCGAGCCTGACCCCGAGGTAGAGCTTGAAACTCTTGTCACCAAAATCATTCATCAGATAGGAGTTCCCGCCCACATCAAAGGCTACCAATATCTTCGCACCGCAATTATTATGACAATGCACGACACCGAGCTTATAAACTCCATCACAAAGCAGCTGTATCCCGGTGTTGCCAAAAAGTACGGCACTACCGCTTCCCGTGTTGAGCGTGCCATAAGACACGCAATTGAGGTAGCCTGGGACAGAGGCGACGTTGATACCATAAATTCATACTTCGGATATACCGTACAAAGTGCAAGAGGAAAGCCCACAAACTCGGAGTTTATAGCACTTGTCGCCGACAATCTTCGCCTTCGCTTTTTGGAAAACAAGCCCGTTTTGTCAAGAGTTATATAGAAAATCACAGCAATCAGGTAAAAAATCACCTCTTGACAAATCAAAAAACAGGGTGTATAATAACCTCAAATAAAGCAAATACAGACACAGACGCCAAGAAGGAACACGGTCGGAGCAAGCACCGAAAGAGAGCTGTACATACGGTGAAAGTACGGCGCAAAAACCGATCTCACCACCCTTTGAGTTTTTCCGAGGTAACAATCGGAGACGGATTGCCCCGTTACAGGCATCAAAGATGCACCTTTTCGGTGTAACCATGGGTGGAACCGTGGCAATTCCAGTATTGTCGCCCCGTGCCGATAAATTTCGGTATGGGGCTTTTTTTGTTTTTTAAAATTTTATTATACATTCGGAGGACAAAACTATGTTAAAAATGACACTTCCCGACGGAAATATTCTAGAAATCGAAAACGGCTGTAAAGGCTATGAAGCAGCTGCAAAAATCAGCGAGGGGCTTTCGCGCGCAGCTCTTGCAATGAAGCTTGACGGAGTTCTTTGCGAAATCAATACTCCCATCGAAAAGGACGCAAAGCTTGAATTTGTAACCTTTAATGACGAGGACGGAAAGAAGGTTTACAGACATACAGCGGCACATGTTCTTGCGCAGGCAGTAAAGCGTCTTTATCCCGATGCAGTTCTTGCCTTCGGTCCCGCAACAGATGAAGGCTTCTTCTACGATGTTGACGTAAACGTTTCAATTACCCCTGAGGTGCTTGAAAAAATCGAAGGCGAAATGAAGAAGATTATCAAGGAAAACATTCCCGTTGCAAGAAGCGAGGTTTCGAAAGAAGAAGCAAAGGCTATTATGACGGAAAGAAAAGAAGTATACAAGGTTGAGCACGTTGACGACCTTGAGGACGGTGCAACAATTACCCTTTACACTCAGGGCGAATTTGTTGACCTCTGTGCAGGACCTCACCTTACAAGCACAGGAAAATTAAAAGCAGTAAAGCTCACTCAGTGCACAGGCGCATATCTTCACGGCGACTCCAAGAACAAGATGCTCCAGAGAATTTACGGCACTGCATTCCCCAAGAATACAGACCTTGAAGAATACCTTACAATGAAGGAGGAAGCAAAAAAGAGAGATCACAATAAGCTTGGACGTGAGCTTGAAATTTTCACCACCGTTGACACCATCGGTCAGGGTCTTCCCGTTATGCTTCCCAAGGGTACAAAGATTATCCAGACTCTTCAGAGATGGGTTGAAGACACCGAAGAAGAGCTCGGCTGGGTAAGAACAAAGACTCCTTTAATGGCTAAGAGCGACCTTTACAAAATTTCAGGTCACTGGGATCACTACAAGGAAGGTATGTTCGTACTGGGCGAAGAAGAGGACGGTAAGGAATGCTTTGCTCTTCGTCCTATGACATGCCCCTTCCAGTATCAGGCATATCTTAACAGAGCACGCTCGTACAGAGACCTTCCTATGAGACTTGCAGAAACAAGTACCCTATTCAGAAACGAAGACAGCGGCGAAATGCACGGTCTTATCAGAGTACGTCAGTTCACCATTTCCGAAGGTCACCTCATGTGTACTCCCGAACAGCTTGAAGATGAATTCCGCGGCTGTCTTGAGGTTGCTATTATGATGCTCAAGACTCTCGGCCTCTACGAGGACGTTTCCTACAGATTCTCCCAGTGGGATCCCGATAACAAGGAAAAGTACATCGGCACAGAAGCCGATTGGGATGAAGCTCAGGGTATGATGAAGAAGATTCTCGACAACATTGGTCTTGACTATAAAATCGGTATCGGCGAAGCGGCATTCTACGGCCCCAAGCTTGATATTCAGATAAAGAACGTTCACGGCAAGGAAGATACGCTTATTACAATTCAGATTGACCAGTTCAACGCTGAAAAGTTTGGTATGGAATACGTTGACAAGGACGGCGCAAAGAAGCGTCCCTACATCATCCACAGAACAAGCATCGGATGCTATGAAAGAACTCTTGCTCTTCTTATTGAAAAGTACGCAGGTGCGTTCCCCACATGGCTTGCTCCCACACAGGTTAAAATCCTTCCCATCAGCGATAATCAGCTTGAATACGCCAAGGGAGTTATGGCAAAGCTTAAGGCATACGGCATAAGATGCGAGCTTGACGACAGAAACGAAAAAATCGGTTACAAAATCCGCGAAGCTCAGCTCGATAAGGCCCCTTATATGCTTGTTATCGGCGATAAGGAAATGGAAGCAGGCGCAGTTGCGGTACGTTCACGCAAGAACGGCGATATGGGCGCAGTTGCTTTTGATAAGTTCCTTGCAGATATAAACGAAGAAATCGCAACAAAGGCTCTTTAAGATACACTTTATATGTTTTCGCTGTCTTTGCTCAAAAAGAGCAAAGACAGCTTTTGTTATTTTGTCAATAAAACACCGCCACAAAAAGCAAAGCCTTGCATCAGCTCATAAAGCATTCCAAAAAGAAAACAAAAAAGAGAAAATATATCTTGACGAAAATAAAAAATTATAGTATAATACATTAAAATACGGAAACTATTATAAAAATCAGAGAGGAACGATAATTTTATGGAAATGTATGCTGATAAGTTCGTAAAAGAAGGTCTTACATTTGACGATGTGCTGCTTGTACCCAGAAGAAGCGATGTAATGCCTAAAATGATAGATATTTCAACAAATCTCACAAAGAAAATTAAGCTTAATATCCCCCTTATGACAGCCGCAATGGATACCGTTACCGAATCCAGAATGGCTATTGCCATCGCACGTGAGGGCGGCATCGGCGTTATTCATAAGAATATGTCCATCGAAAGACAGGCGGATGAGGTTTTAAAGGTTAAGAGAAGCGAATACGGCGTTATTTTCAATCCCTTCTACCTCAGCCCCGATAACTATGTGTACGAAGCAGAAGCTCTTATGGCTAAGTACCGCATTTCGGGCGTTCCGATCTGTGATGAAAATAAAAAACTGGTTGGTATCATTACCAACAGAGATATGAGATTTTTGAAGGATTATAACGACAGAATCGGCGACGTTATGACAAAGAACAACCTCGTTACAGCTCCTGTCGGCACAACGCTTGAAGATGCAAAGGAAATCCTTTACGGAGCAAAGGTTGAAAAGCTCCCTCTCGTTGACGAAAACGGCATCCTTGCAGGTCTTATCACCACAAAGGATATTTTAAAGGTGCAGAAGTACCCCAACAGCGCAAAGGACGAAAAGGGCAGACTTCTTTGTGCTGCGGCAATCGGTGCTACTCCCGATGTTCTTGACAGAGCAAAAGCTCTTATCGAAGCAGGTGCGGACGTGCTTGTTCTTGACTCTGCTCACGGTCACAGCCAGAACATTCTTAACAGCGTGGAAAAAGTTAAAAATACATTCCCAGAAATTCAGCTTGTTGCAGGTAATATTGCTACGGCAGAAGCTGCTCACGACCTTATTGCCGCAGGTGCAGACGCAGTTAAGGTTGGTATCGGTCCCGGCTCTATCTGTACAACAAGAGTTGTTGCAGGTATCGGTGTTCCTCAGATAACCGCAATATATGACTGTGCTTGTGAAGCAGCAAAGACAGGCACTCCCGTTATTGCAGACGGCGGTATAAAGTACAGCGGTGACCTTGTTAAGGCAATTGCCGCAGGCGGCGACGTTGTAATGGTTGGTTCTCTTGTTGCAGGCTGTGAAGAAAGCCCCGGAGAAACAGAGCTTTTCCAAGGAAGAACCTTCAAGGTATACAGAGGTATGGGCTCTCTTGCAGCTATGGAACACGGTTCAAAGGACAGATACTTCCAGGCTGACCAGAAAAAGCTTGTTCCCGAAGGCGTTGAAGGACGAGTTCCTTATAAGGGAAATCTTGCTGATACCGTATTCCAGCTTATGGGCGGTCTTAGAAGCGGTATGGGCTACTGCGGAAGCCATAATGTTGAAGAACTTAAAAAGGAAGCAAAATTTGTGCGCATAACAGGTGCAGGCTTGCGCGAGTCACATCCTCATGATATTTCCATCACCAAGGAAGCACCCAACTACAGCGTTTCTTCCAACTGAATTTCCGACAATTTAATTTAACCCAAGGAGGCGTAAGATATGAGAACACGACTTATAAAAATTATGTGCGTATTCTCGGTACTTACGCTTCTTTTTTCGCAATGCTTTATTTTTTCGGCTGAAAATTATAACGACAGGCGTTTTGATTCATATATAAATATGGGGCAAAACGCTGTAGACAACAACTACAGTATTCCCCATATGTTCCGTCAGGACGCACCCTATACCTACATTGAAAAGTTTCCTCTTGTGGTCACCGGTGCAACGGAATATGTTCCGCTGTCAATGTTTATTCTTTATCCTTATATAGAGGTAAGCTACAGCAACTTTGATGACAATTTTTACCTTGTAAACAACCGCAACGGAAACTATATTTCTTTTAATGTAGAGCAAAATATTGCTGAAACAAACAGCGGAGAAATGATGAAAATCGTCACCAAGGTTTTTTATCGCATAAGATATGTCCCCGCAATACCTGTTGCAGAGGCGCTGGGTATGATGTGCGAAACCTACGATGACCCCGTACAGGGCATTTACGCCTTCAGAATTTCCAACGGCAAGTCCGAGAAAACTCTGACGGATTTAATTACGCCCTATCTTCTCAAAAAAGAACAAGCGCCGCCTCCCGAGCAGGAAGTCCCGATCCCCGAAAACAATCCTGACGAAACAAAGCCCGAAGATAAGCCTCCCATAAAGCCCGAGAACAACCCTCCTGCCATTGAGGAAAAACCGCAGGACCCCCTTGAAAAGCTTGCACCGAGAAGGCTCGGTCTGTGCTTTACAGGTATGTCCTATGAAAAGGCAGACACGGTTGTGACGGCTCTTGAAAGAAACCGCATCAAAGCTTCATTCAGCTTTACACGTGAGGAAATATTGAGCAACCCTTCACTTGTAAGAGCGCTTTATACAAAAGCAAACGGCATTTTTGTTACGGCAAATCCCGATTTTGAAGCAATACGAGCACAGAATGAAGGGGTATCGGTGCCGCAGCTTGAGCTGATGTACGCAAACGCCTTCGTTTCACACCTTGAAGGAGCCAACGAAGCGCTTAAGGTCGTGCTTAAAACAAAATCAAATGTGTGTACGCTTCCCTCGTGGTTGCCCGACGGTCTTGCCGACAGCAAGATTTTCAGGGACACCTTGAATAAAGCAGGCTATTTTGTATTCACTCCAACCGCCAAAACAGGCGACTCGCCCTCATATAAGGGCAGCGCCTACAGCATCTCATCAATATTGAAAAATACCATTATGGGAGGAAATGCAAACAGCTCCTTTGACACGGTGGCTCTTTTGTATATGTCCGACTATAGCAGATATTACGTTGCCGACATTGCATCATTGATTAACAAATACGAGCAGCTTTCATTCTTTGTGCCGGATAAGTTCTGGGTAGGGGAAAAGGCTGCAGATACAACCGAAAATTAATAAGTAAGGATATGATATAAAATGGAACAGAGAAAGAAACGCATTCTTATAGTTGAGGACGAGACGGATATTGCGGAAATTCTGCAGTATAACGTGTGTAAGCAGGGTTATGATGCCGAAATAGCAAATGACGGTGAAAAGGGGCTTGCCCTTGCTCTTTCAGGCTCCTTTGACCTTATACTTCTTGACGTAATGCTTCCTAAAATGGACGGCTTTGAAATATGCAGACGTGTAAGAAGCCGACTTGAAACACCCATTATTATGCTTACTGCAAGAGAAGAGGAAAACGACAAAATCTTAGGCCTTGACCTGGGTGCCGACGATTATATGACAAAGCCCTTCAGTCTCGGCGAGCTGACAAGCAGAATACGCGCAAATATCCGCCGTTTTTCTGGCGAAACAGTTGTTAAGCAAACGGAGGACAAAGAAAACGCCATCATTCACGTTGAAGACCTTGAAATTGATACCGATTCCTACACCGTAAAGAAAAACGGCAAAGAGGTGTCTCTTTCAAAGCAGCAGTACGAGCTTCTTTGCTTCCTTGCAAAAAACAGGGGCAAAAAGTTCCGTCAGGATTCCCTTCTCGAAGCTGTATGGGGATATGACGAATACTACGGCGACGTAAGAACGGTAGACGTTACCGTTGCCCGCTTAAGAAAGCAGATTGAAGATAACCCTTCTGAGCCTAAATACATCAAAAACAAAAGAGGTATGGGTTACTATATTGACTGATAAAATAATTTTTTCGGCGGAGGAATACTGTTTTGTATAAGAGTCTTAATTCAAAGCTTGTGCTGATATTTATCGTGTTTATAATAGCGGTCATGGCGACGGTGGGCATTTTTTTGATGAACAGCGTCTTTGACTTTTATACCAACGATTTCCTTGTGCAGATGGAAGACGGCTTTGACAACGTCGTTGTTTCAAGCCTTGAAGAAGCTCTGCAGTACGAGGACAGTCCATCTTTGCAAAAACAGATACTTTCAGCCTACGCAAGCTCCTTCGGCTTTGACAGCCACCGAAGCTTTTATATTCTCGATAACAGCGCAAACATCCTTGAAAGCTCCGCAAAGGAGGAACTGCAGAACATACCGCTGACGCAAAATCTCATCTCTGCTATGAACGGCAAGAACGGCAACAGAAAAAGCAGCGGGGCTGAGCACCTTGACTACGCACTTCACCTTGAAAATAACGGCAAAGAATGTATTATCTATATTTATGACGACCTTTCCGAAACAAAGCAGCTTTCTTTTATGCTGTTTTCAATTATCATTAGAGCCCTCATTATCGGACTTGTAATTGCGCTGATTATGGCGTTTTTTCTTGCCAAGGCTATTACACGTCCCATTCAGACCATCACAGGCGGTACACGTCAGATTTCATCGGGCGACTATTCACACCGTCTGCGTATACGTACAAAGGATGAAATAGGTACTCTTGCTAAAAACTTTAACTCTATGGCTCAGGTTATCGAAAACACCCTTGATGAGGTTTCGGGAGAGCGTGAAAAGCTTCAGAATGTGTTTAACAGACTTGACGCAGGCGTTGCGGCATTTGAGGAAAGCGGCGAACTAATACATATAAATCCGTCGGCACTGTCTATGCTGTCGCTGCCCGATAACCACAAGCCCTGCTTTGACGAGCTGATGTGTGCTTTAGGTATTCCGGAGGTTACTATGGAGTCAGTGAGAAAATCGGGCTCTGTGCATATAGATGAGCAAAGCCTCTCTGACGTCAAGACACGTGAGCTTGTTGTAAGCATCGATATAGGTGTATTCGGTTACGACGGCTCGGCAAAATCAGGTTTCCTTGCAGTTGTTCAGAATATTACGGCAAATGCTCTTCTTGAAAAGAACAGACGCGAGTTTATCGCAAATGTATCCCACGAGCTGAGAACTCCTTTAACCAGCGTAAAGGGAGCAACCGAAACAATTATCGAAGACCCCGATATGCCTCACAGCATTAAAAACAGATTTTTGCAGATTGTTATGAATGAGTCTGACAGAATGACAAGAATTGTACAGGATTTGCTTGTGCTGTCACGCCTTGACAACAGAAGAATGAGCTGGAAGCCCACAAAGTTCGACCTTCACGCTTCTATTCAAGGTATGTTTGATGCTCTTGAAACAGAGGCACATGCCCACGGACACGATTTTAACTTTAAGTCAAAGCACAAGGGCAACGCTCCCATATTCGCAGACAAGGAAAGAATAGAGCAAGTCGTTACCAACATTATAGGCAACGCCATAAAATATACTCCTGACAACGGGAAAATCAACGTGTGCTTAGATAAAACCTTTGACGATAACTATAAAATCTCGGTATCCGACACAGGCGTTGGTATACCCGAGGAAGACCTTGAGCACCTGTTTGAAAGATTCTACAGAGTTGATAAATCACGCTCCACAAATGCAGGCGGAACAGGTCTTGGACTTTCAATTGCAAAGGATATTATCGATGCACATAACGGTACAATAAACGTGGACAGTACCTTCGGAGAAGGAACAACAGTTACAATAATCCTTCCCAAGGACACAAGAATTTCAAACAACGAATAGGATTTTTCAAATAAAAACGCCTTTTACAAAGAAATATACAACGACATCTCTGCTCTCGAAAAGCTGAGCTGTATGCTTTCGGGAGAATCTGATATTGTTTATGGAGGCAAAAAGCTTATTGAAGACATAAAGGTGTAACCTTTCGGATAAAAAATGCAATTAACAAGCATAGAACCTCAAAATGACAACTGAATTAAAGGAGGTGTGTACTTGGAGGAATTTGAAAAGCTTTATAAAGAGTATTATCCCAGAGTATACGCCTTTTTGTATAAGCTGTGCAAGGACAAAGAGCTGACAGAGGAAATGGCTCAGGATACCTTTTACGAGCTGTACAAAAGTCTGCACAAGTATAACGGCACCTGTAAGCTGTTTACTTTTATAGCGGCAATTGCAAAAAACGTTTATTACAAATATGTCAGAAAAAACAAAATTGAATGTATTGATATAAATTCAGTGGAGGAGCTTCAGGATTTAAGCGACACTCCCGAGGAAGCGTGCATACGTAACCTCAAAAGTGTAAAAATACGTAAGGTTGTACAGATGCTTCCCAAAAACTACAGGGACGTAGTGGTACTGCGAGTATACGCCGATCTTACCTTTCCCGACATAGCCGCCACTCTTGGTATAAGCACCTCGTCCGCAAAGGTAATCTTCCACAGAGCCAAAAAAATTCTTACAGAGGAGCTGTTTGACGAAAGATGAACTGCCAGATAATTATGGACCTGATTCCAATGTATGCCGATAAAACAGCTTCGGATGAAACAAAGCTGCTTGTTGCAAATCATCTGAAGACCTGCAGGGATTGCAAAAAGTTTTTTGATTCCTGCAAAAAAACCGAAAAAAAGTGCTTCATCTCTATGGGAAAGCTGGATAAGCTTAGAGAAAAGCTGCGTGCGTCAAACACAGATATGCCTTCAGTTGATGCCGAATTTGCCCGTCTTTCAAGCAGACTTAAAAAAAGAAAGCTACGTAAAACAATAATCGGCTGTATCCTTGCAGCAGGCGCTCTTGTCTATGTTGTCATAGACATTGTGTCCGCAGTAAAAAGAAAGGACAGCCGTCATAACGGAGGAAATGCATGACAAATCTTGTTTATGACGTCAAAAACGTCTGCTCCTTAAGAGAGCTGATTCAGAATTCGGCTGAGGAGTATGCCAACAATACCGCTTTTGTGCTTAAGGACAAAAACGGCGAAATCATTGAGGTTACCTACACCGATTTCTACAGTGAAATCAAGGCTCTTGCAACATATCTATGCTCAAAGGGGCTTGAAAACAAAAAAATTGCCGTAATCGGCAGAAACAGCTATGAGTGGGCACTTTCCTATTTTGCAGTATGCTGCGGAGTGGGTATAGTCGTTCCCATTGATAAGGAGCTTAAAGCACCTGAGGTTAACAATATTCTTAATCTGTCCGGTGCAGATGCCTGCATATACGCTCCCGAAATGGCAGAGAAAATCGAAAACTACGGCTTTGAGGGAGTTAAAATATGCAAGACCGAGCTTCCTTGGTGTGTGGAACAGGGCAGAAAGCTTATTGAGGAGGACGGAGACCAAAGCTACCTTGACCATAAGGTTGATCCCTATGCAATGGCTGCCATCATTTATACCTCGGGAACTACAGGCGTTGCCAAGGGCGTTATGCTCAGCCAGTACAACATCTGTGCCGATATTGTTGGAACCTTAAAGGTTGTCAAAGTTACTCCCAGTGACAGAACCTTAAGCGTTCTTCCTTTGCACCACACCTATGAATGTACACTCGGTATGTGTGCTATGCTCTACGCCGGTGCAAGTATATCATATGCATCAAGTCTGTTAAAGCTTCTCTCAGAATTCAAGGAATACAAGCCTACAATTTTTATGGCCGTTCCTCAGCTGCTTAAGGCTATTCATTCCGGTATTATGAAAAAAGTAGGTGCAGTCAAGGGCGGCAAAGCTTTCCTTAACGTAGGAAAAACAATTACCACACTTTCTGGAAAATTTGCACCCAACGTTGCTCCTAAGCTTTTCAAAAGCATACACGAAGCCTTCGGAGGAAGATTGAGAATGATTCTTGTGGGTGCAGCTCTTGTAGATGAAAGAATTTTCCGTGACTTTGAAAAATTCGGCTTTGCCATTTATACCGGCTACGGACTTACCGAAACTGCGCCTCTTTGCGTAATGCATAATGACTTTGACAGAAAGGCTGATACAATCGGTCTTCCTCTCAACGGCGACAAGTGTAAAATCGTAAATCCCAATGCCGACGGTATTGGCGAGCTTGCCGTTAAGGGTCCTAACGTAATGCTTGGCTACTATAACGACGAAAAGGCGACAAGAGAAGCTTTTGACGAAGAAGGCTATTTTCTCACAGGCGACCTTGTGTGCATAGACCCCGAATCGGGACACTATAAAATCGTGGGACGTATCAAAAATATGATAGTTACTTCAAACGGCAAAAAGATTTTCCCCGAAGAAATTGAATTTCTCCTTGAAAAGTGCCCCGCAGTAAAGGAATGTATGGCTTACGGTGACGAAGATGAAAACGGCGACACAAAGGTTGCAGTTAAAATATTCCCAAATTTTGAAGAACTTGAAAAAGCAGGCGTTTCAAAGGAAAACAGCGCCTTTGAAGAAAAAATAGTTGAATATTTCTTCAATTATATTAAAGAGAAGGTGAATAAAAATCTTCCCGGCTATAAGGCTGTTCACAGAGTGACCATCCGTCACACGGAATTTGATAAAACCACAACTCAGAAAATCAAAAGAGGCTCTGCAGAAAATCTCAAGTGATTTTCTGCAACCGTTTTCCACGCACCTAATATGGTGCGTGTTTTTTTCTTAGTGGATGTTGCTTAACGGAACAATATATCAACCGTACTCATATCAACTCCAAAATTTGAAATGTACTCTCCGTATAAATCACACACGACCAAATATCGGTCGGAAAAGCTCGACACCAAATGTCGCAGGCAACTATGGATGATAGTATATTATCCGTTATCGTGAACGGACAAAGAATGTCGCATCCGCAGAGGCGAAACCTCCCTGCAACACAAAAACTAAAAGCAAAAAGATATAAGAAAAATCATACCACAATTAGTATGTCAATATCACCAAAATATCAATATCTTGATTGTCAAAAATTAACAGAAAAAAATCCTTAAAAACCCTTGACAAAATAAAAACAATGTTGTATAATAGCCGTTGACTGAAAACTGTAAATGTGTAAACATGCGCAATTTTCGGAAACAAAATATATCTGAAAGGAGAAGCGGTATGCCAACATTTAACCAATTAGTCAGAAAAGGACGCGAACAGGTTACTTACAAGTCTAAGTCTCCTGCACTTCAGAAGGGTCTCAACACTCTTACTAAGCAGGCAACAGATACCAGTGCACCTCAGAAGAGAGGCGTTTGCACAAAGGTGTCCACAAAGACTCCAAAGAAGCCTAACTCTGCTCTTAGAAAAATCGCAAGAGTTCGCCTTACAAATGGTATTGAAGTTACATCCTATATCCCCGGTATAGGCCATAACCTTCAGGAACACTCTGTTGTTCTTATCAGAGGCGGTAGAGTTAAGGACCTGCCTGGTGTTCGTTATCACATTATCCGTGGTACGCTTGATACACAGGGTGTGGCAAAGAGAAACCAGTCCCGTTCCAAGTATGGTGCAAAGCGCGAAAAGGCTGCATCTAAGTAATTAGAAGAAACTTTTCAAGTACGGCAGAAAAAATTCACTGCCGGGTTGGTATTACAGAGGTAACCGCATTTCAATAGATTGTGTGCCTCTCAGTAAGTGCTGACGGAATAGGTAATCATTTCGAGTACCTGTGAATTCATTTTTTATGAAGGAGGGAATACAAGTGCCGAGAAGAGGTAACGTACCCAAGAGAGATGTACTGCCCGATCCTATGTACAATTCCAAGCTCGTAACAAAGCTTATCAACAACATTATGTACGATGGTAAAAAGGGTGTCGCTCAGAAAATAGTTTACGACGCATTTGCGATCATCAATGAAAAGGTTGGAGATCCCCTGGAAGCATTCCAGAAGGCTCTCGAAAACATTATGCCGGTTCTTGAAGTTAAGGCTCGCCGTGTAGGCGGTTCTACCTATCAGGTTCCGATCGAAGTAAGACCTGAAAGAAGACAGACTCTTGGTCTTAGATGGCTTACAGTTTACTCTCGTGCCAGAGGCGAAAACAAAATGTCTGAACGCCTCGCAGGTGAAATCATGGACGCTTGCAACGGAGTAGGTTCCGCAGTTAAGAAGCGCGAAGATACACACAAGATGGCCGAAGCAAACAAGGCATTCGCTCATTACAGATATTAATTTCACGCTGCATACGGCAGCATAGACGGCAAACCGTAAACCGGACAGGCTGTCACATTCAAAAGAATATAAGGAGAAAAATCCATGCCGAGAAGTTGTTCACTTGAGCGTACCAGAAATATTGGTATCATGGCTCATATAGACGCCGGTAAGACTACAACCACGGAACGTATTTTGTACTACACCGGTAAAACTCATAAGATGGGTGAAACCCACGACGGCGGCGCTACCATGGACTGGATGGAACAGGAGCAGGAAAGAGGTATCACAATTACCTCCGCTGCTACAACTTGTTTCTGGGAAGGCGAACAGAAACAGTACGCCCCCCACAGAATCAACATCATTGATACCCCCGGTCACGTTGACTTTACAGTAGAAGTTCAGCGTTCACTTAAGGTACTTGACGGTTCTGTAACAGTACTCTGCGCTAAGGGTGGTGTTGAACCTCAGTCTGAAACAGTTTGGCGTCAGGCTGACGAATACAAGGTTCCCCGTATGGCATACGTTAACAAGATGGATATTATGGGCGCAAACTTCTACAGAGTTGTAGATATGATGCGCGAAAGACTCCGTGCTAACGCTGTGCCGATTCAGCTTCCTATCGGTGCTGAAGATTCCTTTAAGGGTATTATCGACCTTGTAAAGATGAAAGCTTATATCTTTACAAACGACCTTGGAACAGATATCCAGGAAACAGAAATCCCCGACGATATGAAGGATAAGGCAGAAGAATTCAGATCCGCACTTATTGAGCACGTTGCTGAAACAGACGAAGAACTGCTTGATAAGTATATGGAAGGCGAAGAATTTACTGTTGAAGAAATCAAGACAGCAATCAGAAAGTCTACCATCGCTAATACAATGGTTCCCGTTGTTTGCGGTACTTCCTACAGAAACAAGGGCGTTCAGATGCTCCTTGATGCTATCGTTGATTTTATGCCTTCACCTCTCGACGTTCCCGCTGCAGAAGGTATTGATCCTACTCTGCCCGAGGACGACGAAAACAACAAGACTGTAAGACCGTCATCTGATGACGAGCCCTTCGCAGCTCTTGCATTTAAGATTGCAACAGACCCCTTCATCGGCCGTCTGTGCTTCATCAGAGTTTACTCAGGTTCTATCACAGCAGGCTCTACTGTTTATAACACAAACAAGAGGGGCCGTGAAAGACTTGGACGTATCGTGCTTATGCACGCTAACCACCGCGAAGACGTTGACCAGATTTACGCAGGTGATATCGCAGCAGTTATCGGTATTAAGAACACTACTACCGGTGATACTCTCTGTGACGAAAACCATCCCGTAGTTCTTGAATCAATGACATTCCCTGAACCCGTTATCAGAGTTGCTATAGAGCCTAAGACCAAAGCAGGTCAGGAAAAGATGGGTATCTCTCTTGCAAAGCTTGCAGAAGAAGACCCTACCTTCAAGGCTTATACAGACGAAGAAACAGGTCAGACTATCATCGCAGGTATGGGTGAGCTTCACCTTGAAATTATCGTTGACAGACTTCTCCGTGAATTTAAGGTAGAAGCAAATGTAGGTAAACCTCAGCTTTCCTACAAGGGAGCAAATACAAAGAGTGCAGACGTTGATATGAAGTATGCACGTCAGTCAGGTGGTAAGGGTCAGTACGGTCACGTTAAAATTACCGTTGAACCTAACGAACCCGGCGCAGGCTACACCTTTGAAAACAAGGTTGTCGGCGGTGCTATTCCCAAGGAATACATTCCCGCAGTTGATGCAGGTATCCAGGGCGCTATGACAAACGGTGTACTTGCAGGCTACAACGTAGTTGACCTTAAGGTTACTCTTTACGACGGTTCTTACCATGAAGTCGACTCTTCTGAAATGGCATTTAAGATTGCCGGTTCTATGGCTCTTAAGGAAGCACTCAGAAAAGCAGGCTCCGTTCTTACAGAACCTATTATGAAGGTTGTTGTTGTCGTTCCTGATGATTACATGGGCGACGTTATCGGTGACCTTAACTCTCGCCGCGGTCAGATCCAGGGTATGGATCCTATCTCTGGCGGTCAGCAGATTCGTGCTTTCGTTCCCCTTGCAAATATGTTCGGTTATGCTACAGACCTTCGTTCAAAGACACAGGGCCGCGGTACCTATGTAATGGAACCCAGCCACTACGAACAGGTGCCTAAGAACGTAGCAGATGAAATCATCGCAGCAAGAGGCAAGCAGCAGTAATCATTTTTCGGGTGAAAAACGGGTGTCAATATGAATAATGTGTAAATTTATTACCTTTCGGTATTGACACTTTCGCCCGATTTGGTATAATCTTATTTGTAACTAAAAAAATATTTTCTTATTTAAAGGAGGAAATTCAAATGGCAAAGGCTAAATTTGAAAGAACCAAGCCCCACGTTAACATTGGTACAATCGGTCACGTTGACCACGGTAAGACAACTCTTACAGCAGCTATCACAAAGACACTTTCTCTCTACAATGGTAGTGAAAAGCTCGCTTACGACCAGATCGACAACGCTCCCGAAGAAAGAGCAAGAGGTATCACAATCAACACAAGACACGTTGAGTACGAAACTGACGCACGTCACTACGCTCACGTTGACTGCCCTGGCCACGCCGACTACGTTAAGAACATGATCACAGGTGCTGCTCAGATGGACGGCGCTATCCTCGTTGTTGCTGGTACAGACGGTCCTATGCAGCAGACAAGAGAACACATCCTTCTCGCTAGACAGGTTGGTGTTCCTGCACTCGTAGTATTCCTCAACAAGTGCGACCTCGTTGATGACGAAGAACTCCTCGACCTCGTTGAAATGGAAACAAGAGATCTTCTCTCCTCCTACGAATTCCCCGGCGATGATCTTCCTATCGTTAGAGGTTCTGCTAGAGCAGTTCTCGATGCAGCTGATGATCTTTCTGATCCCGCATACGCTCCTGTTCTCGAACTCATGAAGCAGGTTGACGATTACATTCCTACTCCCGACAGAGCTTCTGACCTTGACTTTATCATGCCTGTAGAAGACGTGTTCTCTATCTCCGGCCGTGGTACAGTTGCTACTGGTAGAGTAGAAAGAGGTACAGTTAAGATGGCTGATGAAGTTGAAATCGTTGGTCTTAAGGAAACAAAGAAGACAACTATCACAGGTATCGAAATGTTCCACAAGATGATGGATTCTGCTGAAGCAGGTGACAACATCGGTGCGCTTCTCAGAGGTATCGCTAAGAACGAGGTTGAAAAGGGTCAGGTTCTTGCAAAGCCCGGTTCCATCACACCTCAGACAAAGTTCGAAGGTCACGTTTACGTTCTTACTGAAAAGGAAGGCGGACGTCATAAGCCTTTCTTCTCCAACTACAGACCTCAGTTCTTCTTCAGAACAACTGACGTTACAGGTATCATCACTCTTCCCGACGGTACAGAAATGTGCAACCCCGGTGACAACGTTGATATGTCTGTAGAACTCATCGTTCCCGTAGCTATGGAAGAAGGTCTCCGTTTCGCTATTCGTGAAGGCGGTAGAACCGTAGGTTCCGGTGTCGTTTCCAAGATCCTTGGCTAATTGACATTTTAGAACGATAATATCCGCTTTAAGCGGTTTTCAGGGAGCCGCAAGGCTCCCTGATTCATATAAACAATTTATTTAGGGCAGGGAGAATTTCCCTACCGGCGGTAAAGTCCGAGAACATTGACACTGAGTCAATGCCGAACCGTGTGAAATTCCGGTACCGACAGTATAGTCTGGATGAAGTAAATAGAATTGTATTTAAATGTATATTTATTTATGATTTTGCCCGAGGAAAAGCTGTTTTTTCTTTGGGATTTTTTATTTTATCCTCTTAAATAAAGTGGAAAACAAAGAAAATTAGTCCACAATTTCCACAATCACATTAAAGATAATGTTGATAATCAATCAAAACAAAGTCATAAATCACGTATTTACGCATAATTTTATGTTGAAAAGTGTGTGGATAAGTGTGGAAAATGATTTTAAGCAGGTGGAAAACTCTGTGGATAATGTGCAAAACCATAACTAACTAAAGCGAAAAGAGGATTATTATGAATAAAGAAGCAAAAAGAACCTCCCTTGCAGGAGTACTTGCAGCAATGTCTGCAATTTTATATATATTCCCTACATTTCCCGTTTTTCCAGCATTTCCATGGCTTGAAATTGATTTTGCCGACGTTCCGGCACTCTTCGCCGCAGTATCCCTTAACCCCATCTTAGGCGGCGTAATCGTGCTTATACGCAACACCATTCACCTTCTTGTTTCTTCAACGGGTATGGTGGGTGAACTGTCTAATTTTATTATTAGCTCAATTTTTGTAATGTGCCTCGGTTTTACTGCAATGGGATTAAAAAAAGCAAGTTCTCCATTGAGCTTTAAAAGGCTTGTCGTATCATCGGTTTTTGGTGTGATAATTCAGAATATTACTGCTGTTTTATGCAATAGATTTATTATGATACCTATGTACGGTATTCAGGGCGACCCTAAGACATACATTCTTGCAGGAGTTGTGCCATTTAATGCAGTAAAAACCGTTGTCAGCTGCTTTATGTTTATTCTTCTTTATAAGGCACTGACGCCAAAAATTAAAAAATTACTGTAATGCTTTAATTTGTTAGTTACAAAAAATTTATAATATGTTTAACTTTATGTTGTGAATTTTCCGCTATATATGTTATAATATCATCGAGAATTCCTTTGGAATTTCGGCATTGTCGACGAAGCAAGGTCTTCGCTCACTTGATAAGATTATTTATATGGAGGTGTATTTAAATGGCATACGTAATTACAGACGAATGCATCGGTTGCGGTGCATGTGCTGCTGAATGTCCTGTTGACGCTATCGTTGAAAAAGACGGCAAGTACGAAATCAAGAAGGACGACTGCATCGACTGCGGATCTTGCGCAGCTACTTGTCCCGTAGAAGCTCCCGTCGCTGAATAAGTTTCGTTTTCTTTGATAAAAAGAAAAACCAGCCAAAAAGAAAATAATCTGTCACCTACATAGGTTTTTGATATTATTATTTTCTCAGGTTACTCAATTAGCCAAAAAGACAGCCAAACAACGGCTGTCTTTTCACTTTGTGCGAATTTATTTTATTTCTTGGTTTTGAATTATCTTAAAACATTGTATCAATACGAATATAATGAACTTTTGTGCAATAAACATAAAACACAGATGTAATTTATATATGTTTTGACCATTTCCGAAAAAACACAAAAAAAATCAAAAAAATTTCCAAAAACTATTGACAAATAACGCAATTGCTGATAAAATACATCTTGGTTAGGGAAGGCTAACTGCAAAGCGAGGTAATAACTATGAACTTGACACAGGCAGAAGTTGAAAAGGAATATATTATCAAATCAATAGAAACTAACGACGAGGATATGGATGCCTTTCTGTTTTCACTTGGTTGCTATGCAGGCCAGCCCATTACCGTTATCTCCTTTAACAAAGGCGGATGTGTCGTTTCCATTAAAGACGGCAGATACAGAATTGACGACCAGCTTGCCAAGGCTATTTTAATTTGACTAAAAACAGACAGCCAAAAGGGCTGTCAAAAAAATTTCATTTAGTTAGTGAGCACTAACCAGATGTTGTGTTTATAATTTATATCAGGCACCATATAGGGAGGAAAAACAATGAGAATTGCTTTTGCAGGAAATCCAAACAGCGGAAAAACAACAATGTATAATGCCCTTACTGGACGAAATGAAAAGGTAGGAAATTGGGCAGGCGTTACAGTGGAAATGAATGAAGCAACTATAAAAAAAGTTTATGCGAAGG
This sequence comes from Eubacteriales bacterium, assembly GCA_045646465.1. Classification (GTDB taxonomy): domain Bacteria; phylum Bacillota; class Clostridia; order Oscillospirales; family CAG-382; genus UMGS1387. The sequence continues at coordinate 53,210 of JAZRKT010000032.1, forward strand.
ACAAGGAGCTTCTTGCAGTTGACCTTCCAGGTGCATATTCTATGTCGCCCTTTACAAGTGAGGAAAGTATTACAAGCTCATATGTAAAGAAAGAGAATCCAGATGTAATCATTAACATTGTTGATGCCACAAACCTTAGCAGAAGCTTGTTTTTCACAACCCAGCTTCTCGAACTGGGGGTTCCCGTGGTTGTGGCTCTAAATAAGAGCGATGTTAACCGTAAG
>JAZRKT010000033.1:0-15724 GCA_045646465.1 Eubacteriales bacterium
AGTAATAACCTTCAAACTCGGTATCAGGAACGCCGACTCTGACTTCAAGTATCTTAGCCTTGGAGTACACATCAATATCTTCGGTAAATACATAAGGCTCTTCTTCGGACTGTGCATCGTAAAGCTTTACAAATTCGCCCGGCTCTTCATCTTCTATCCACCAGAACAGAGGAATTACGTGATATTCCTTTTCGCCGTATACAGATGCAAGGCTGTTGCTTCTGTAGAAACCGTTAATGGAATCGCCGCCTCTTCTTCTAGAAGGATACTGAGCAACATTTGCTTGGTCAGCAGCAGTTGTGCCGTATCTTACGGTAATAGCCTTGGAGTATTTAGAATATGTTTGGGTTTCGCTGTCATAGTAATCGTCGGTAGCATCATAGAAGTAAACATTGAGAAGCTTTCTGCTATAGAACACCTTAAGAACCAAAGTGCCGTCGTCTTCCTTGGGAATCTGACCTGAAAGCAATTCTTTTCCGGCAAGAGAAATATACTCAAAGCCTTCAATTTCAAGCTTTTCAGCTGAAACAGTTGTACCTATCTTAGCGTAATGCTCTTCTACAAGCTCATCATCAAGAACGTAGTTTGGTGTTCCGTCGGGATTGAGCTCAAGTGCTTCAAAGTAATGCTCAACCTTATAAAGTACATTATCCTTATCTACAATTACAGGATAGTATGTAACATCACCACCAACAACACCACCTACAAGATCTTCTCTCTTTGTACCTGCAGTAGCGTTGGGGTCAGTTGACCAACCAAGGAACTTCTTATCGTCAGGAACATCAACTTCGCTATCTTCGGGAATGTCGTCAAGTGTAAGCTCATAGCCGTACTTATAGGTTTCTTCGCCTATACCGTCGAACTTAACGGTGAAAGTAATTCTCTTATAGTAAACCTTAAGTGTTGCACCTTCATCAGGAAGAATAACACTAAGAATTTCATCATCGTGCTCGAAGTATTCAAAGCCTTCGGGAATATCATCTTCGCTGAGCTTATCAGCTGTTACTTCAAAATCGGGAACTGCACTGTTTACTACGGTAAACTCATCATCAATCGAATATGTACCGTCAAGATTTTCGAAGTAGTACTCAACCGTATATTCAACTTCATCCTTATCAGAATATACAGGATAGAATTCTGTTGTATCTTCGTCGATTGTCACATCGTCCATATCAACAACTTCGCCGTTAGGCTCCGTTGACCAGCCTTCAAACTTCTTGCCTGGAATTTTGGGGATTTCGTCTTCCTCAGGAAGCTCGGAATCTTCAATTGTATCACCGAACTTAACATCCTCAACGGTCTTAATGGGATTACCTTCAGCATCCTTGAACACTACATCGTAAGTATTTCTGTTGTAGTAAACCTTAAGAACAAGCTCTTCATCTTCGTCAGGAACTTCACCTTCAATTTCTTCATTGGGGTGCTGATAATAACTGAAGCCCTCAACATCTGTAAGAGGAGTTGCTGTAACGGTTGTTGTAGGTTTAGCTGATTTTCTCTCGGTCTTTGTATCATCAAGAGCGTATGATCCGTCGAGCATTTCAAAATAATGCTCGATTACATAAACAACGTTTTCCTTATCAACAATTACGGGGTAATATGTTACGTCCTCGCTGATTTCTGCACCTACAAGATCTTCTCTCTTTGTACCTGCAGTAGCGTTGGGGTCAGTTGACCATCCGAGGAACTTCTTATCGTCAGGAACATCAACTTCGCTGTCTTCGGGAATGTCGTCAAGTGTAAGCTCATAGCCGTACTTATAGGTTTCTTCGCCTATACCGTCGAACTTAACAGTATAAGTAAGACGCTTATAGTAAACCTTAAGAGTAAGAGTTGTGCCATCTGCAGGAACTTTTCCGCTGAGAACTTCAAGATCTGCTGCCGAATCTCCTGCCACAACTCGTTCAAAGCCATCGGGAACAACGTCTGCGTCAAGCAGTTTTGCATTAACAACAGTTGTGGGCTTTGCAGATGCTATTGCTGTAAAGCTTGAGTCTACAGAGTAGTTTCCGTCAAGGTCTTCAAAGTAATACTCTGTAACGTACTCAACAGCGTCCTTATCTACAATTACAGGATAGTATGTAACATCACCACCAACAACAGCACCTACAAGATCTTCTCTCTTTGTACCTGCAGTAGCATTGGGGTCAGTTGACCATCCGAGGAACTTCTTATCGTCAGGAACATCAACTTCGCTGTCTTCGGGAATGTCGTCAAGTGTAAGCTCATAGCCGTACTTATGGGTTTCTTCGCCTATACCGTCGAACTTAACAGTATAAGTAAGACGCTTATAGAATATCTTCAGTTCAAGGCTGTCATCTTCAGGAACAACTGCCGAAAGAACCTCGTCATCATGCTGATAATATTCAAATCCCGTTAAACCTGTAAGAGGCTCAGCTGAAACAGTTGTACCTGAAACAGCAACCAACACATCTGTGTAAGCAGAATCAAGAACATAGCCTGCTCCGTCAACAGTTTCAAAGTAATGCTTTACCGAGTAATTTACACTGTCCTTATCTACAATTACAGGATAAAGAGTAACAGGACCTGTTATTGCATAATCACCATCGAGAATCGCTCCGCCTTCTGTAAGGGACCAGCCTGCCAGTCTCTTGCCTGCTTCAAGCTCAGGCTCGCCCACTTCATCAGAAAGTGTTTCAAGCTTTGTACCGTACTTAACCTTTGTGAGAGAAGCAAAATTGCTTCCGTCAGTATTAAGGAATTCTACATCATAGCTGTATACAGGATAAAGCTTTGAATCCTTTGTTATTCTGTGAGAAGCAGAAACAATATTGCCGTTTTCTTCCAACGACCAGCCCTCAAAGTATGTACCTTCTCCGCCTTCAGGAGGAGTAACACTTGCTGTGATTGAGCTGATAAGAGTTCCGCTTCTGACATCTGACTCTGTATGATACTCATTACCGTCAGCATCATAGAAAACAACATCGTACTTTTTGACAGTTCCTCCGCCGCCTGATGAACCGCCTCTTTCAAGGAAGGTTGCGGGGGTGTTCTCAACAAGATTATCAACAAAAGGCACGTCGGTTCTGTAGTTGTGGAAGTTAACAGTTCCGTTAACGTCGTTGATAATTACATTGCCTGTAGCTGTAACATTGGTGAATGTAACTGTTCCTTCACCGCCTCGAACGATAATTCTACCGTTTACATTTACGTTCTTTAGCTTGAAGTCACCGGCACCGACGCCGTCAGCAATAATAAGGTCACCGTTAATAACTGCATTCTGCAAAGTTACACCGGGAGTTCTGACAACAACAGAGCCTTCATAAAGCTTTATATCGGTTGCAGCTGTGCCGCCGAAAACACCCTTGTTTGTTTCGTTTACATCATAGCTGCTTATGTAATACTTAAAGAGGTTATAGAAAACCTGTGCAAGCTCTTCACGGGTAATATTTGCTCTTGGCATCAAGGTCCACTCATCGGTATCCTCGTTGTGATAGCCATTAACATAGCTGTCAGCAACCATTCCCATAAGAGCGGCCTTTGCCCATTGGTCTATCTGAGCTTTATCTTCAAACTTATCAAGCACCTTTTCATCGGCACCTTCAACAAACAGTGCACGGGCAAGCGTGAGGAATACATCCTCTCTTCTCATATTGTCACCTGGGTGGAACGTTGTATCGCTTGTACCGTTCATAACACCCATCTGATATGCTTTTGCCACGCTGAAATCATTATAGAACCAATCACCCTCATTTACGTCTGTAAGATGATTGATATCTGTCGTCGTGGTAGCACCGAATGCACGTGTGATAACAGCCGCAAACTCAGCTCTTGTAAGCTTATCGGCGGGAGCGATTATGCCATCGCCCTTTCCCTGGAGCAACCCGTTATCCAGCGCATCAACCATTGCGTCATAAGACCAATGATTTTTAGAAGGAAAGTCGCTGAATTCATCAGGTGTAATTGCAAAAGCAAATGTCTGAAACAACATAACAAATGCAAGTGCAAGTGCACAAATACGTCTAATCTTCATAAAACTTCTTCCTCTCTATATCTGAGTTTATATAACAAAATCAATCGGCATAGCGGCTTACGTAGTATGCCTTGGTGTTTTCCTTTTCAGCGGCATATGCTGACAGGAGGGAATCGGCAAGGGAGGTATCCCGTCCGTTGTGTGAAAGCAGAGATTTAAGCTCGTTAACAAGAGTATTGACCTGCGCATCACATTGAGCTTCCATAGTTGCAATCTGAGAAGCATATCTGTTGTATATGCTTACCTTTGATGAATATGTCTGCTGTTCTGCAGGCAATGAATAATACTCACTGCTCATAGCTGAAACAAGCGAAGAAATTGAGCCTGTGTACTGTGATTTATAAACATACATTTTTGCAACCAGTGCTGCTACCTGTTCGTCAACAGCCTTTTGTTTGTCTTCAGCCACAGATGTACTGTCTGCAGGAGTCTGCGTCTGCTGAGAATCTTTATTTGTTTGCTGCTGCGTCACAACAGGCTCTGCAGGTGCAGGCTTGTTTTCGTTTTTACTGTCTGCAGGCTTGTTATCTGAGGCAGGCTCTTTATCTTCTTCAGAAGGTTTGGTCTGCTGTTCAGGTAACTGAACATTGTCGTGCTCTTTATCTGTCTGAGCATTGCCGTCAATAGCTTCATCCTGCGAATCCTTGCTATTTTCTCTGCCAAGAAGCTTATCAACTATTTCCTGTTCATCCACAAGCTCTCCGCTTGCTATGTTCTTCATATCATCCTCGGACAAGTTAAATCCGTGGTCTTTAAGTATATCTTGCTGTTGCTTTTCGGTTTCCTGAATATTTTTCTCAATATCCTCGGTAGATGTTGTCAGACCCTTAAGCGCCGCCATAACATTATCCTTGCCGACGAACACAAAAATCAAAGCCGTGGCAACAATTGCAATAACAAGTAAAACTATAATAAACTTAATAAAAAATCTAAATAGCTTTTTCAAATATTCTCACCTCATAGCTACAGATACAAAGTTACCATTATACGTTTATAATTATACATTCTTCAAGGCATTTTGTCAATGGTTTTAGTAAAATTTACTCAATTTATAATAAGCATTTGCGTAATATCAATACAATATATACATTATGTGATTTTAGACGAAATCACCAGTTGAAAGTTCCATATTTTGCATATAAAAAAAAGCAGAGCACCGCAAATAATTATGCAGTGCTCCACCTTTTAATTACACATATCTATAAGCTTTTCAAAAATATATCTGCCGTCATCAAAGACTTGCAATAACCGCCAATCTCAGACTACAGGCTCTTTGGACAGCTTCATTTCAAGAACTCCACCGTCTGTTATTTCAGAATACGTAAGATAGTATCTGTCAAGCTTTTTGCCGTTAAGATACATTTCGCTAATATAGCCGTACTCATCGGGATCTTTATCGCACTCAACGGTAAAGGTATCTGCTATTCGTCTTGTGTGATACTTTTCGTTAAGCTTTATGCTTGCTTTTTTGAACAATGGTGTATTGATATAAAATTCCTCATTTCCTATGCAAACCTGTGCAAAGCCCAGAGCCGACAATACATACCACGACGAAAGCTGTCCCACATCCTCATTTCCGCAGAAGCCGAAAGCACCTTCCCTATATGCTTCCTTCTGAACACGTCTTGTCCAGTACTGAGTTCTTTCGGGTTTTCCAAGAATGTCAAAGTAATGGGTAATATTATGACAAGGCTCATTGGAGTGATTATAGTTTTCATTCCAAAGCCGTGAAAAATCAGCCTCAGAAAACAGCCTTTCGAGAAGAGTTAAAGTTCTTTCCTCACCCATAAGCTTACTAAGACCCTTCACATCGTACGGAACAAACCAGGTCTGCTGAAAAATATTAGCCTCAATACAATATTTTGTTACATACTCGTTGTCAACCTGTATAAAGTTTCCATCCTCATCTCTGGGAATCATAAAGCCTTGCTTGGGGTCATAGTTTTCCGGATAGCTGTCTGCCCTTTTTTTGAAATGAATTGCATCATCTTCTCTGCCGAGCTTCTTTGCAAGCTTTGCCATTACATGGTCAAAGAGAAGATATTCAAGAGTAATGCTGATATTCGCGGGTCGGTATGCTCTTTCAATCATCGACTTAAAAGGCGGAATAGTTGAATGGAACGGCTTTCCGTACAGTTCTTTCAGGTACAAAGACGATGCACGGCTCAGCTCAAACACCTTTTGAATATCAAAATCAGCTATGCCCTTTAAGTAAGCATCTGCCGAAACAAGAAGCCCAGGATCTCCCACCATACATTCTGCATCCTTTGCCATAATCTCCCATCTTGGAAGAGATGAGTTTTTATTAAGTGCAATTTTCAACAGAGAGTTGACTTCATCATTTACAACATCAGGGCTAATCACCGTAAGAAGCGGAAAATTGCTTCTGTAAACATCCCATCCGCTAAATATCGTCCTAAACCGAAAATCGGCTTCTTCAACGCTTTCATCCTGAAGAACGAATCTGCCGTCAGCATCGGCAGCTGTTCTCGGGTCAAGAAAAACGTGGTAAAGACAGGTGTAGAAAAGCTTCATATCCAGCTTATTGCTTCCTTCAACGCTTATGCAGTCAAAGGCTTTTTCCCACATTTCCGATGCATCACATCTTACCTTATCAAAATCAAAGGTATTCATTTCACAGGCAAGATTGTTTCTTGCTCCGTCAAGGTCAACGTAAGATACTCCGCATCTTATAAAAATAGGTGCACTAACTGTGCTTTCAAACACAGCAACCATACCCACATCCGCGCCCTCGTATTTATCTGCAACGCCGTTAAAATATTCTTCGTTTTCAAAGAATTTCACTTGCTTTGGCTCTTCGCTCAGCTCCATAGAAAAGTGGTAGTTATACTTTATTTGACCCTCGCCTCTGCCAAAGCCGCCGCCTGCAGGAGTGCATTTTATTACGCCCTCAATTATTTTACCTTTAACAGTAACACTTTCAAAGTCAGCGTGTCCTGCAATACGTCTTGAAAAGTTGAAAATAATTCTTCTGTCGCTGTTTTCGGGATATGTAAATTTAAGCATACCGCAATGAGTTGTGACAGTTGCCTCAGCAAGAATTCCGTATTTATCAAGCTTTACTGAGTAATAGCCTGGCTCGGCTTTTTCATTATCGTGCGAAAAGGGTGATTTCCAGCCTTCAGTTCCCTTAACAAAGGGCACTTCTGCATTACTTCCGCTTCTTAAATCTGTTTCGCCCACAACCGGCATTATCTGCAGATTACCAAAATCACCATACCAGCCTATACCACTCATATGGTTAAAGCTGAAGCCTTCAATTGTTTCGTTGCAATAGTTATAACCTGTGCTATTATCGGCTGCCGTTATTGTATCTGGCGTGAGCTGCACCATTCCGAAGGGCACACAGGCACCGGGATGTGTTTTACCTCCGCCGTGTTCACTTCCTGCAGCCTTCTTTTCATCACCAACCGTACCGATAATCGGGTCGACATACATCACCTTATTCATAGTAGTTCTCCTTTCTATCCAAGGGTTTTCAGTATATATGCACCGATGTTTTTCGCAAATTCTACCAGCTTATCACATTCATTATATTCGTTTTTCTGATGTGCTCCGCCGGGAAGGCTGAAATCACGTCCGCATCCGTAAGCAAATGCATTTTTCGAGCCGTATTTAAGTATCACCGAAAGGTCTGACAGACACGAGCCGCATACCATAATGTCATTACCCGTTGCCTCTTTTGCCGCATCAAGAAAATCTGTTATTTCCTTGCAGTCAGGCTCGCTGTAGCCGTAATGGAAAAATCTTGTTGCAGGTATAAAGCCGTCTCCCTTAAATCCAAGTGGAGCAAGCTCATTGTCAATTTCCTTTTCAAGAGCAGAAAGCTCGGCAAGAATTTCAGACTTTGTTTTATCTGTGTAGTATGTAAATTCAACCTCTCCAACACCCATATCAACGCCGTTATTACCTGCCTTGCAATGGGTATACCGAAGGCTGGTATCGGGAATAATAGTTCCGGCATAAAAGCGGTTATTTTCAAGCTCTGTTTTTCTGTTATTTGCAAATTTTCTGATTTTCTCAATTACAACAGGCATCGCAAGAGCAGTTCTTTCTGCGCTGTCAACGGTATCCATACACCTGTATCTGTAAACAAGAACTCCACCGCCCGAAGCACAGTGCCATATCACATTTCTGCCGTCCATATTGACAATTCGGTTACACTTGTTCTTCATAACAACTGCCATTGCACCGTGTGAGCCGCCGTGTTCCTCATCGCAATATGCCGCAAATACAAGATTCTTTTTGGGCACAAAGTTCTGCTCCTTTAACAGCTTTATAAGAAACAAAGCTACTGCTATTGCATATTTGTCATCACAAGCACCTCTGCCCCATATTTTTCCGTCCCTGATTTCACCCGAAAGCGGTTCAAAATCCCAGCTTGACACGTCGCCTATTTCAACGGTATCAAGATGCGCCATAAGCATAAGCTCGTCGGTATTTTCTTCACCCTTGAAAACTGCTGATACGCAGGGACGGTTTTCAAGATGTCTGCCCTCCATATAGTCAGGACAATCTCTAAAGCCTTCAATATCAAGCGGCGAATACATTTCGCTGTCAAGTCCGTTTCTTTTGCAAAGCTCATGTACATACTCGGCACATTCCTTTTCATTGCCGTAAAGACCGAAGTTCTCTGAATTGATTTTAATTAAACCGGACAGCGTTTCAAACAGCTCATCCTTTTTTTCTTCAATTAAACTACAAAGTTCTTTAATTTCCATAACTAAACCTCTTTAAATATGTTTCTTTTTTAACATACCGTATATGAGCACTCGGCAGCAAAAGATGAGCATTTACCCGCCGAGGGTGCTTATATTCATTGTTTTTTACTGATTTCCGGGCAAGTATCTCAGTTCAGTTTACTGCGATGCACGGGTTTTGAATATTCGATGCTATTTGAAATTGCTTTATTTCTAACTATACATCTTATTTCAGATTTCAAGGTCACCCTTGTTTTTTTATATTTTAAAACATTTTTTTGAAAATTGCAATACTTTCATCAAAAAAATTATTGACTTTTGAGAAAAAGTTTAATTTTGACAGAGTAAGCTTAAGTTTTTATAAATTAAATAGAAAAATTAAATAGAAAATTTCATTAACTCTAAAAGAGTAAACCGCGATATTGTAAAAAACACTTGAAATTCGTCGAAAAATGTGATAGAATTATTAAAAATATGTATACGAGGTTTTTTTATGCGACAAAAAGAAGGAAGACGAATCAAAAGCGGTCATCCCATGGACGCAATCTCCCCGTTTATTATGACTCGCCGTTCAGGTGCTTCAAATATGTTCAACTACCACGTTGACATAACAAAATGCGAACAGTTCATCAAGGAAAAAAAGGCTGACGGTTTAAAAAACATCGGTATGATTCATCTGTTTATGGCTGCTTACACACGAGTTATTGCAACGCTACCTGGTGTTAACAGATTTATCAGAGGTCAGCGGCTTTATGCAAGAAACAACATTGAAATATGTATGGTCATAAAAAAAGAGCTTTCACTTAATGCTCCCGAAACCGTTATAAAAATTTATCCCAACGTCACAGACACCATTGATGACGTTTACAGGCTTCTTGACAGTGAAATTGAAGCCAACAAAAATGTGGACGACAGCAACAGTATGGACACGGCAGCAAAGGTACTTACAAGGCTTCCAAGGTTCATTTTGAGATTTGCTATCGGCATTATTAACTTTTTTGATTATTTCGGTCTTCTTCCCCGTTTTCTTACCAAGCTCAGTCCCTTTCACGGTTCAATTTTTATGACAAATCTCGGCTCATTGGGAATTCCTCCCGTGTACCATCATTTATATGATTTTGGTAATCTTCCCGTGTTTCTGGCAATGGGTGCAAAAAGAACTGAATATGAGCTTAACAAGGACGGCGAGGTTGAAAGAAAAAGGTACATAGACTTCACTGTCGTATGTGACGAAAGAATCTGTGACGGTCACTATTATGCCACAGCTTTTAAAAAGTTTAAAAGGCTTCTTGAAAACCCCGAGCAGTTAAATTCTCCGCCCGAAAATGTAGTTGAGGACATCAAATAATTTTTTGCTGTCAAAACCAATCAGCAGTGTTTTTTATATTGACGAACAGCGTTTAAGGTGTTATACTTTAAAAGAAAAGAGCCTCCGATATCCGGAAGCCCGTATTCTTGGAAAATGCAGTTTGTTATTACTTACAGTTTTTGGAGTTCTTACAGTCGGATGAATTCTTGGAGGACTTATTATCCGCCTTGTTTTCAGACTTGTTTTCAGACTTATTGTCAGCTTTATTTACGTAAAGCTGTGTGTTCTGTTCGTTGTTTTCGGTCTTGTTCTTTAAGTTTTTTCCTGACATTGTTATTTACTCCTTTTCTGATTGGTAATCATAGTATTTTCCTTATTTTAAAAAATAATACACTCTGAAAGGATTTTGCAAAATGAAATTTTATCCACTTAAATTAAAACCCGTAACTAAATCTATAATCTGGGGAGGTAACTATCTCGAAAAAAACTTCGGCTACAAAAGTCAGGACGACAACATAGCAGAAGCCTGGATTACAACCTGCAGACCTGACGGAGTAAACGTAATAGAAAACGGTCAAGCACAAGGCTTATTACTTGACTCATACATACAAAAGGCAGGCAAAGAAAACATTTACGGAGATTTTGAGGACTTTCCTCTGCTGATTAAGTTTATTGACGCTAACGACAGGCTTTCCGTTCAGGTGCATCCCGATGACGAATATGCAAAAGCAAACGGTCTTGATGCAGGCAAAACAGAAATGTGGTACATTGTTGATGCCAAGGAAGGAGCAAATCTTGTTTACGGTCTTTGCGACAAGGTCAAGCCTTCTGCAAAGGAGCTTATTGAATTTAACGAAAAGGGCATTCTTGCCGATAAGCTTAACTTTGTTCCCGTGAAAAAAGGCGACTGCTTCTTTATCCCTGCAGGTCTTGTGCATGCAATCGGCGAAGGAATTGTCATTGCCGAAATACAGCAGAATTCCAACACCACCTACCGTATGTACGACTACGACAGAGTTGGCAAGGACGGAAAAAAGCGTGAGCTTCACATTGAAAAAGCTTCTGAGGTTATTAAAACGGAATTTGACGGAAATTTTGTTTCGGGCAAGGTTATTGACCAAACAAAGACCATTCTTTGTGATTGTGATTTATTCCTTGTTGAAAAGCACAATATCAGCAGCAATTCGTTAACTGTTGACGGTGGTCTTATGAAGAGTGTTATCTGTCTTGACGGCAGCGGAAAAATTCTCTACGACGGTGAAGAATACAGCTTTGCAAAAGGCGATTCCTATCTTATACCAAAGGCAATGGGCGAGGTTGAAATTGTTTCGGACGGTTGCGAAATAATTGTTTCCTACGCAAAGTAAGCAAAAACAAAAAATCAGGATGCAGATTGATTACTGCATCCTTTTTTGTCTGAAATTTGTTACCGAACACAGTCAAACTCTTACTTAAAGCCGTGTTTGTCAGTAATTACCCGTCAAGCACCCATAATTATGCACAACTGCAACACATTAAGAGCCTGCGGTAATTTTATTTTATTTTATGAGATGGCTTCAACAAGCCTATTTAACAATGGCGTCACTAAAGGTGCAATAAATATTGCCGGCAAATAATTAGCTGCTTTAATTTTAGATACGCCTATAATATTAAGACCCAGACCGATTATAAGCACAGAGCCTGCACATATCATTTCATTTTGCAAAGATGCAGATAAATAGGGCTCTATAATACCCGAAAGAAGAACAAGTCCGCCCTGGAACACAAAAACAAACACAGCCGAAAGCAACACTCCGATGCCAAAGGTTGCTGCCAGTGCAATGGAAGACACAAGGTCAAGAACTGATTTTGTAATAAGCAGCGTATTATCTGCGCTTACTCCTGCCTGAATAGACCCAACAATAGTCATAGCTCCAACACAGAAAATAAGACTTGCCGTAACAAAGCCCTGCGCCGCACTTTTTGAGTCGCCGCCTGAAAATCTCGCCGCAACAAAATCCGCCAAACTGTTGATTTTTCCATCAAGGTCAAGCGCATAGCCTACAATCGCGCCGATTGTCATTGATAAAATCAGTACAAGGGTGTTTTCACCTTTAAGTGCTCCGTCAACACCGATGTACACCGTACAAAGACCGATGCCCACCATTATGCCGTCAGTCATCCTTTTGGGTATAAGATTTCTGAACAGCATTCCGATAATACTGCCTATAATTACTGTTGCACAGTTAATAAGTACTCCCAACATATTGTACCTCCGACAAAAAGTTACAAAAACATTTTACCATATTGTGAAAAATAGTCAACTATTATGGAAAGTGTTTTAAAAAAATCTTGCAAAAATTTTCCTTTTGTTGTATAATTGGAATAAAGAATAGGATGGTGACAGATAATGAAAGTAAAAGTAAATTTCCTTAAGCTTGATGAACGCGCTGTTGTTCCAACCTATGGAACGCAGTTTTCCGCAGGTGCCGACCTTTACGCCGTGTGCGATGAGGATATTACGGTTAAAAGCGGAGAAACGGTTCTTATTCACACCTGTCTTTCAATGGAAATCCCTGAGGGCTTCGGAGGTTTTATATTCGCAAGAAGCGGACTTGCAACAAAAAAGGGGCTTGCACCTGCCAACAAGGTTGGCGTTATTGATGCAGACTACAGAGGAGAAATTATGGTAGCACTTCACAACCATTCATCAGTTGATGCAGTTGTTTGCCACGGCGAAAGAATTGCACAGCTCGTAATACTCCCCTATGCGGCGGCAGAATTTGTGCAATGCGACGAGCTTGACAATACGGCTCGTGGAAGCGGCGGCTTCGGTTCAACAGGAACAAAATAATTATATAAATGGAGGAACAAAAATGAAAAAAATTATCTGCAAAAAAGAGTACGACACAGAAACAGCTACAGTTGTAAAAAAGGTAACCTTCGGCAACTACGGCGAACCTACAGGCTATGAGGAGATTCTTTTCCAGACTCCCGACGGACTTTACTTTGTGTACGTAAACGGCGGAGAAGATTCCATTCACCCTGCTGAGGACATTTCAAGAATTTCAAAAGCAAAAGCTGAACAATGGCTTGAAGAACACATCTAAAGTTCAATTAAATTTACGACAGGTTGCAGAAATGCAGCCTGTTTTTTTGCAAAAAAGTAAAATAATGTGCTGTCATCGCCTTTCCCTTGAAGTCAAGCCGATAGTTACAATCCGCCCGAACACGGATGACCAAAGCTCGCCCATACAGCTGAATTGGAGAATTTCCTGCGGAAATTCATCCATATCTATTATCTATTCACTATTATCTCTTATCTCTTATCTCTTATCTCTTATATAAAAATTAAAAGAACGGTACGTGCCGTACAGCATACCGTTCTCTGTTCGCTTAAATGTTATTTAAGAGATTTCGTAAATTAGTTCTTCTTCTTCTTGGAAGCGAGAACAACTACTACAACAACTACTACAACAACTACAGCGATAACGATGATTACCCAAACAGGGAATCCACCTTCTTCAGCGTCGTCAACCACTGAGGGAGCTTCAGCATCAGGTGCTTCTTCAACAGGAGCATCTTCTGTGGGAGCTTCTTCTGCAGTCGCATCTTCACCGAAAAGTTCAATGAATGCTTCGAGAGCATCAAAAGCTGCGTCTGCGTCACCCTTAGCTGCGTTAGCTGCAACAGCTGCTGCTTCTGCTTCTTCAAGTGTTGCTGCATTAAGAGCTGTTTCAACTGCTGCTTCTGCTGCTGCGAGAGCTGATTCGATAGTTGCTATACTGTCAACAACTTCAGTTGCTGTGTTATCGCCTGCTTCTTCCTTAGCATCTTCGAGGATATATGTGATATCTTCAACCGCACCCTTAGCTACAGTAACGTTAACAGCCTTGGACTTTTCAAATTCCTTGTTAGCGATTTCTTCTTCTGTAAGAGCTGCACCGGGCTTAACGTTAACTGTGTACTTGAAGCTCTTGTCAAGACCGAAGCAAGAAGCCATAACGAGCACGTGTGCTGTACCGTCTGTAAATACTTCATCACTTGCAGCAAGTGTCAAATCAGCGGGAACTTCATATGTAGCGTCATCGTTGTGAGCAAATGTCATAATGTACTGACCGAGCTCATATTTAACGCTGAGCTTAAGTGTATCGCCGGACTTAACTGCAAATTCGCTGCCGTTGATACCGCTGCTGCCTATGCCGCCCCAGCCCGTTGCACCGTATAATTCAACAGAAGGTCTGCCGAAACGGATAAGGTTAATAAATCCGGAGTTGTAGGGATCGTTTGTTCTGAAGGATCTTGCTTCAGAAACGAGGTCCATAGCGATCCAGCAGTCGTCGGAACCGTCAACTACGGGAACTTCTTCAAAGTTAACTGTAACCTCAAGGCCGTTAAGACCGAGCTTTTCCTTGGAAACAACGCCGCCCCAGTTATCGCCGGATTCATAGTAGCCCTTGTGAGCTACTGATACGCCGTATTCACCAGCAGCATCTGCGATAGTTACGGGAGAGTTCTGTTCAACCTGGACTCTGCCTGCTGTTGTTTTGGGTGAAGCGGGGTCAGCCGCCTGATATACGTGGAAACCGTTACCCTTTGTCCAATCAGATGCTGCAGCGGATGCAACAACTGAAACAGAGGAAACGAGCATCAATGCAACAAGACAATAAATTAAAAACTTCTTCATAAGATGTTGTGTATCAGCCAAAATGACCGTACACTTGCCTCCTTTACGAAATTATTATTTTTTGTTTTCCTTTAATAATATTTCTCGCAAGACCTCTTTACGTACGGCAAGTAAGTCTTGTTATATTATTACAAATTACTGTGACAGCTTATTAGGCTTATACTGTGTAAGATTTTTGAAAAACTCTGCATTGCCCTTATAATATTCGTCGCTGAAGGACTGCTTTTTACGGGACATACAGATTACATAATCTGACGGATACCTGTTAAGTGCCGTATTTCGGTAAGCTTTAAGATAGCCTAACTCCAAACCCTTGCCGGAAATGCTGTTTTTAGGAACAGTACCAAGCACATCCTCAAGGTCTGCGATATAATCAAGATTTGCATTAAAGAAAGCGGGCTCCATAATGTAAACCACACACTCTCCCATACCAAGCTCAAGGTTAAACCTCTGTGTTTCGGTCATCTGGGCATTTGGGTCATATACATATCTGTTGCCGTCCTGAGCCTCCACCATTACGAAGGCATCCTCCTTGTAGTCAACAACAACCTTTCCGTCGCCGTTGTAATCGGAGGCAAAGTAAATCTCCATATCCTCGCGGAATTCGTCCGATGCAATATCCGAAAGCTTGCCGTGACCAACAAAATAGATAAACACATCAGGCTTTTGCTTTGAGAAAAACTGCACCGAGCCTACTACAAGAATTATAAGTGCAAAAAAACCGATAATTACCGCAGCTTTATTATGATACCAGAAGTTGTCAATCCACTTTAGAAAGGTCATCCTTTCCTTTGGGACATCCATTCTTTCCTCGCTCATAGCCTCAGTCATCCACAGGCTTCATTGTCGGGAACAGCAATACGTCTCTGATTGAGAAGCTGTCCGTCAGAAGCATTACAAGTCTGTCTATGCCAAAGCCGAGACCTCCTGTTGGAGGCATACCGTATTCAAGAGCCGTAATAAAGTCCTCATCAACTCTTGCATTTTCACCGCCGGGCTGCTTCTGCTTTGCCGCAACCTGCTTTTCAAAACGC
>JAZRKT010000034.1:0-26138 GCA_045646465.1 Eubacteriales bacterium
CGATAAGAACTTCCTTAGAAGGAATCTTGGAGAGTGCTGTTACTTCCTCAGCGGACATAACCTCGCCGTCCATCATACCTACCTTTACCTTGAAGTTCTCGTTGCTTTCTGCAAACTTGCAAAGAACCTTTGCAGGTGCAAGGGGATCTTCTGTGCTGAGTGCGAAAGCTGTCATACCTTCAAGGTAAGGCTCGAAACCGCTGATACCTGCGATGTCTGCTGCCTTCTTGATGTATGTGTTCTTAATTACAGTGTAGTCAACGCCTGCCTTACGGAGCTCAGCTCTGAGTGCTGTGTCCTTTTCAACAGTAATGCCGCAATAGTCAACGATAACGCCACTCTTAGCGTTCTTCATCTTCTCTGCGAGATCTGCTACCATCTGCTGCTTCTTTTCGAGAATCTTTGCGCTTGGCATATCTGTTTCACCTCCCAAATAAAAAATGCCCTTTTTTCGACCATAGAAAAAGGACAATGTAGGGAGAATATATAAGCATAATACTATTATATTCCATATATTACATCTTCCTCGACAGGCGTGCTTTTCCAAGGCACATTATAGCTACTGACGACGCTACTGCACCGTCCCGCCACCTGTTTTCTCAGGTCAACACGAGTATATTAGCACATACAATCGGGTTTGTCAAGTACTTTTTTGAAAAAAGTTTATTTTATTGTTTTTTACGTATTCGTATATGAACGATAAAAACGCCCCGGTAGGGCTGTTTTTGTTGACACAGCCTTTAAATATTCACAAACTTCCTGTAATATAATATATGTAACAAATCTTCTTATGGGAGGAAAATCAATGTTCACTAAAACCGAAAGAAACGGTCTTTCCTTTTACACAAGTCCGCTTTTAACGTCCCACAGCTTTATCCACGGCTTTTTTACAAAGCAGGGCGGGGTCAGCGGCGGATGCTTTTCTTCCCTTAACGTCAGCACGGCACGCAAGGATAGGGCAGGATACTGCGACAGCGGCGACAAAGTATTTGAAAATTACAGACGCGCCTTGAACACTCTTGGTGCAGACGTACATAAAACCATCGGCACAACACAGGTTCACGGAAACATCGTCCTAAAAGCTGTCTGTGAAATGTCCGGGCGCGGAATAAACCCCGCACTTTTACCTCTTGATGGCTGTGACGGGCTTATTATTGACAGCTCGTCTGAAAACATTGATGCTGTCGTAATTAAAACCGCCGACTGTGTACCAATTCTTCTTGCAGACAAAAAAACAGGTAATGTTGCCGCCATTCACGCAGGCTGGAGAGGTACTGTCAGTGACATTGTCACAGTTGCGGCAGAAAAAATGAAGTGTGATGCGACTGATTTGCTGTGTGCCATAGGTCCTTCCATAGGCGTATGCTGTTATGAAGTGGGACAGGAGGTATACGAATCGGTAAAGATTCTTTTTGACTTCAAGGGTATGGGCGAAAAAGCGGACGAAATGTTCATAAGAGGCTGTGTCTGCTCAATGAAAAGCTCGATATATGCCAATCTTCCTCTTATAAACAAAACTCTCCTTATGAATTTCGGTGTACCCGAAGAGAATATTGATTTATCGGGAATATGCACCTGTTGCGGCAGCGATGAGTTTTTCTCACACAGAGGTAGCGGAGGACATTCGGGGACATTCCCGTCGGCGATACTTAAAAGGAGAAGCTATGAGTAAAAAACAAATTTTTAACAAGGCATATCTTGAAATAACAAACGTGTGCAATCTGAACTGCTCCTTTTGCAAGGGAACGGACAGAGAAAAGTGTTTTATATCGCCCGACAATTTTCGCATTGCAGCACAAAAGCTGAGACCTGTTACAGAGTACTTATATCTTCACGTTCTGGGCGAGCCGACACTTCACCCGCACCTTAACACCCTCCTTGATATATGCCGAGAGCTTGAATTCAAGGTTATAATCACCACCAACGGCACACTTCTTTACAGAACAGGCTGTGTGCTTCTTGAAAGCAAAGCTCTTCACAAGGTAAACATTTCTCTTCACGCCTTTGAAGCCAACAGCGGAATTGATTTTGACAAATATCTTGATACCTGCTTTGATTTTTCAGAAAAGCTGAGCAGTCAGGGAAAAATCTGCGTTCTTCGTCTGTGGAACGGCGACAAAGAGGAAAAGTACGGCGAAAACAAGCTTAACAGCAGTATAATAGATGCGTTAAAAAAGAAATTTCCCGAGCTCTGGCAGGAAAACACCAAGGGCTTTCGCATCAAGAACAAGCTGTTTTTGGAGTTTGCCGAACGTTTTGAATGGCGTGAAAAAGAAAAAAGCGACGAAAAAATAAACTGCTACGGTCTGCGTGACCAGATAGGCGTGCTTGTTGACGGCAGAGTTGTCCCCTGCTGTATCGACTGTGACGGCGGAATAACCTTAGGCAACATATTTACTGACAGCTTACAGGACATTATCTCTTCTCCAAGAGCCGCCACCATAGCCGAGGGCTTCAGACAGGGAAAGGCGGTAGAGGAATACTGCAAAAAATGCGGATTTGTAAGAACAAGACTGTAACAAAAACGCGAAAACCATATCCAATCACAAGAGGTGTAAAAAGTGAAACTCAAAAGTTCAATTCTTATATTATCGGCAGGTGTTCTGTGGGGAAGTATGGGTATTTTTGTTCACCTTCTGACAGATACCTTCGGCTTTGACTCATTGCAGGCGGCAAGTCTGCGCATAATGAGCGCGGCGGTAATTTTATTTATATTCCTGCTTTTCCGCGACAAGTCTCTTTTGAAAATAAAAGCAAAAGATACCGTTCTTCTGATGTGCAACGGCATTTTCAGCGTTTTTCTTATGACGGTGTTTTACTTTGCATCAATAAGTAGTGATACATCAATGTCCGTTTCGGCAGTTTTGCTGTATACTGCGCCATTTATAGTTATGCTTCTGTCCTGCATTTTCCTTGGAGAAAAGTTGACGCCACAAAAGGTAATCTGCCTTATTATTGCCTTTCTGGGATGCTGTCTTGTAAGTGTTTCGGAGCCGGGATATTCCACTCCTGCAGGACTTGTTTTCGGCGTGCTGTCGGGAATCGCCTATGCTCTTTACAGCATTTTCGGCAGTATGGCACTTAAAAAGCACCATCCCTACACCGTCACCTTTTATTCTTTTTTCTTTGCAGGACTGTGTTCGGTAATTCTTTCCTTTATCACAAAGCTTGGAAAAACAGCCTGCCGAGCCCAAGAGCCCCTACTTCTTCTTATCTCAATAGTTGCAACGGGACTTATAACAGCCGTTCTTCCCTTTTTGTTTTACACGAAGGGTCTGTCGGGGACAAGCCCTTCAAAGGCTTCCATTATGGCATATGCCGAGCCTGTTTCGGCGTGTGTGTTCGGATTTTTCCTGGGTGAAAATATGACAGTACCTATGATATTTGGAATACTTCTTACCCTCTCGTCCATAATTCTGCTTAACATACATCTGCCGTATTTATCGGGAAAGGACAAAAAAAGATGATTAACGTTCTTATAAGCCACTGTTTGCTTGGCGAAAAATGCAGATACGACGGCAAAGCAAACAGCTTTAAGGCTTTAGACAGTATAAAAGAAAAATGTACACTTTTTCCCATATGTCCAGAGGTGTCAGGCGGTCTTTCAACGCCGAGAAATCCAAGCGAAATACGTGACGGCAGAGTGTATATGAACGACGGAACGGACGTAACGGAACATTTTCAGCAGGGAGCAAAAAAAGCCCTTGATATAGCCGTAAAGCACGGCTGCAGCGTTGCAATTCTCAAAGCAAAAAGTCCGTCCTGCGGAAGTGGGAAAATTTACGACGGCACTTTTTCATCCACTCTCACCGACGGCGACGGCGTTACGGCACGTATTCTGAAAGAACACGGACTTATGGTGTTTACGGAAAATCAAACTGAGGATATTATGCGATTTTTGGAGGAGCAAAAGTGAGTACGATTATGAATTCAAGCCTTGTATACCTTGAAAAGGACGACAAATACCTTATGCTTCACAGAGTAAAAAAAGAAAAAGATTTAAACAGGGACAAGTGGTTGGGTGTGGGTGGAAAATTTGAAAAAGGCGAAAGTCCCGAGGAATGTGCCAAGCGCGAAACTCTCGAGGAAACAGGATTTACCGCAAACAGTCTTCACTATAGGGGCATTGTCACCTTTGTGTACGGCGAAATAACAGAATATATGCATCTTTTTACGAGCCGTGATTTTTCGGGAAAGCTTAAGGAATGTGACGAAGGAACCCTTGAATGGGTTGACAAAAAAGCAGTTTACACGCTTCCCATATGGGAGGGCGACAAGATTTTCTTTAAGCTTCTTGATGAAAATGCACCCTTCTTTTCCTTAAAGCTTGTTTATGAGGCAGACAGGCTTGTTTATCACAAGGAAAATATCTACTCAAAGTTACAATAATCGCAAAAACAAGCTCCCGTATGTGCAAGTCTCGACGAGGTTTTTGCACTCAAATCAGTGTTGCAATAATAAACACAAAATTTGACCACAATTCATATTATACTGTTGAATGTTTAAAGCGTGATATTTGCGTTTTCAGCGAAAAGTCTCTTGCAATTATTTAATAAAGTCTAAATTGTTAAAAGAATGATATTACTATTGATTTTTTGAAAAAGATGTGGTATACTTCTTTTCGTGCAGGGAAAAGTAATATTATTCTTTAGCTTTTCCTATGAAAATTCAATAGCGTTGACGTTGCGGTATAAAGCAAGGTCACACCAGTCGGGACAGTAGCGGCGTCCTATATCTGAAATCCGCTGTAGCAGAGATGGGTTCCGGATTTGAGGGTCAGCTTCGACTCAGCTGTCATGTAGGTGTTGTGTTGAGGCTTGGGCCTTACGCAATTATCCCTCATGAACCATGTCAGGCGGGGAACCGAGCAGCATTAAGTGATACGGATGATGTGCCGTAAGCAAACCTGGGCTGAGCAATCCCTACAAAGGACGTTTGTCGGCTCTGATTCGATTTTTCGGTGTGTGATCTTGCTTTATACCGCACTTACTTTCTCTTTGCTGAAAAGAGAAAGTAAGCAAAGACTACTCAACACTCTTTTTTCTAAACAATTTCAGGAACGGCGACAGCCAAAATAAAGTTCTTTTGGTTACTTTTCATTCAAGAAAAGTAACAGAAAACCTCACACAAACTAACTAAAAAAAGAACGGCTTATCACCGTTCTGCAAAGCTCAGTTCACGAAGAGCATTTTTGTATGCCGTCATAACCTTTTCTTCGATTTGTGCACGAAAGTCTGAGTTTATGGGGTGTACGATATCCTTATAGCTTCCGTCCTTGTTTTTACGGCTAGGCATAACCACAAAGAAGCGATTGTCGGCGTTAATGATTTTAACGTCATGAAGTGCGAGGCAATCATCAAAGGTTACCGAAAGGACAGCCTTCAGCGGTTTGTCATCAAAGGTTTTTCTTATTTTTACATCTGTTATCTGCATAAATATTCCTCCTTGTTGTCTTCATACTATGATTTTTTCCAAAATGGGAGGTTTTTATGCATACAAGAAACAATACCGAAAGGCGGCGTTTATATGCCACAGGCAATTGACTTATCCACAATGAAAACCGTATACTTTGCAGGTATCGGCGGCGTAAGTATGTCCTCTCTAGCGCTTATACTTAAAAGCGAGAGCAAAAAGGTATCGGGCTACGATTTCAAAAAAAGTCCCGTTACCGTAATGCTTGAAGAAAAAGGCATCCCCGTTGATTACAGCTACGAAAACGTATGCCTTGACGGTGTTGACACGGTAGTTTTCACAGCCGCAATTAAGAACGACGACAAGATACTCGTCATGGCAAGAGAACACAATATACGCATTATTACAAGAGCCGAGCTTCTCGGTGCCATAACCTCAAAATACCTGCACTCGGTAGGCATATCGGGCACTCACGGCAAATCCACCACAACTGGTATGCTTGCTGAAATTATGCTCAAAGCCGACAACGACAGCACCATTCTTGGTGGTGCAGTAATTCCGTCTCTTGGCTCCACCTACCGCATAGGAAAAGGCGAAAATGTTGTCTTTGAAGCCTGCGAATACAAGAATTCCTTTTTGTCAATGTACCCTACAATCAAGGTTTTACTTAATGTAGAGCTTGACCACGTTGATTTTTTCGGAAATCTTGACAATGTAATTGCTTCCTTCAGGCAATATGTTGACACGCCCGGCTTAAACGGCGAAAACATAGCAATTATCAACCTTGACTGCGCCAATGCCGTTGAAAGTGCCAAGTCCACATCGGCAGAGGTAAAATACTTTTCCATAAAAGAAGAAGCAGATATTTATGCTAAGAACATAGATTTAACCACAGGCTACGGCAGCTTTGACGTATACAGCTACAGCAAAAAGCTCTTTGACGTTACACTTTCCGTTCCCGGTATTCACAATGTATCCAACGCACTTGCGGCAACAGGTGCAGCTCTTTGCTGCGGAGTAGATATATCCGCTATAAAAGCAGGTCTTGAAAGCTTTGGCGGGGTAAAACGCCGTTTTGAAAAGGTAGGTACACACCCCACAGGCGCTGTTATCATCGACGACTATGCCCACCACCCCGACGAAATCACAGCTACATTAAAAAGTGCAAAGGCTGTTGCAAAGGGTAATGTTATCTGTGTATTCCAGCCTCACACATATTCTAGAACAAAGGCTTTATTAAACGATTTTGCATCCTCTCTCAGCCTTGCAGACAAGGTGGTGCTCGCCCCCATATATGCAGCACGTGAAGCAGACACGCTAGGAGTATCCTCGGACAACGTGGCGAAACTCATTGACGGAGCTGTAAGTCTTAGCTCATTTGAAGAAATACGTGAGCATCTTTTAAAGACGTCAACTGACGGCGACCTCATTCTTACTATGGGTGCAGGCGACATAAATACGCTTTTCACTAAATAACGAAGTGTTGACATACAGTAAAAAAACAGTCGGTGATCTTAAATCATCGGCTGTTTTGTTTTTAGATAACAGATAATAGATAATAGTACAAAAGCGGCAAGCACCATATCTTTTATCTATTCACTATTATCTATTATCTCTTATCTTAGGCAAGCATCGCTTGCCGCTTTTTCGCCTGTAACAGGCTGTGAATTATGCAAAACGACTTCCTTTACAAGATACAAAGTTGCATCTTGTGAGTTTATTATATTCCGTTTTACCCGCGGTATCTTTACTTTTATCCAACTAAGATAATAGATAATAGATAAGAGATAACAGATAATAGTACAAAAGCGGCAAACACCGTATCTTTTATCTATTCACTATTATCTATTATCTCTTATCTTAGGCAAGCATCGCTTGCCGCTTTTGGTGCGCCCGAGAGGCCTCGAACCCCCACGTCGTAGACACCAGATCCTAAGTCTGGCGCGTCTGCCAATTCCGCCACAGGCGCAAATACATTTTACTCAGATATTATACACCCTTTAGAAAGATTTTTCAATAGTTTTTGAAAAAAATATTGACAATTTTTGCAATAAGGTATATAATACTCCCGAACCGCAAAATACAATATCAGGGGTGCTGTTGAAAAACGGCTGAGATAAGGATACTCCTTGAACCCTTTAAACCTGTTCGGATAATACCGGCGTAGGGAGATTAGCTTAAAAAGAGCGTATGTACTGCACCGATATTGTGTGCGGTATTTTTTTATTTTACGGAGGTCTTTTTATGAAAGCCACAAAAACCAATATTATAGTCGAATGTGCCATACTTATTGCTCTTTCAACGGTTCTCAGTATGGTGAAGGTATGGACTATGCCTCTCGGCGGCTCAATTACTCTTCTCAGTATGCTTCCCGTCTGCTATGTGTCAATAAGACACGGTCTTAAATGGGGTCTTTCTGCAAGCTTTGTTTATTCCTGCATTCAGCTTATGCTAGATCTTCCTGCGGCTATGAGCTGGGGACTTACTCCCGGACGCTGGGTAGGAATGATTGCATTTGACTACATCATTGCCTTCACCGTTCTCGGTTTGGCTGGTTTGTTCGCAAAAAAAGGCATTTCAGGCGTTATAGCAGGAACTATGGTTGCCGTTGT
Source organism: Eubacteriales bacterium (assembly GCA_045646465.1). Classification (GTDB taxonomy): domain Bacteria; phylum Bacillota; class Clostridia; order Oscillospirales; family CAG-382; genus UMGS1387. The sequence continues at coordinate 8,025 of JAZRKT010000034.1, forward strand.
TCTCCGCTTTTTCAGCCACATAATCTCAGGCACTTTTGTATTTGACATCTGGATGCCCGAAGCCTGGGGAAATCCTTTTTATTATTCCATTGCCTACAATGGCACATTTATGCTCCCTGAGCTTATAATTACGCTTATCGGTGCCACAATTTGTTACAAGGCACTTTCTTTAAGAAAAATCTGATACAAATACTGACCATTTTTATATTCCACGTCCGGGTGAACATACGCGCTCGGGCGTTTTCTGTTAATATAATTGTAACATTTTTGAGTTAACAATTTTGAAGATTATTGTCGAATCGATGTAGATGTTGTAATTTTTTTCATTATTTGTCGAAATTTGGAGCATTTTTTAGTAACTATTGCACAAAAAACTTGTGGGCCAATATGTTCTTTTGCACAATTATTATTTATTTTTGAAATTTATATTGACAAAATATTCTTTTTTGGTATAATTATAATTGTACGCGAAATAGATTGGTTTCTTATAACCGCAATTAACTTCAATGATTAAGTACCAAAGTGAGAGCAGACATTGGAAGATAACAAGGCACAGCAGATTTTGCTTCTGGTTAGAGCAGTAAAGAACAACGACACAGCATCATTTGTGGAGCTTGTGGGCATATTTTCCAGGACAGTTTCGTCCTTGGCTTTAAGCTACCGTCTTCCTCTTAGTGAATACGACGACCTTTGTCAGGAGGGCAGAATTGCACTTTACAAGGCAGCAATGAGCTTTGACGAAAACAAAGAAGCCTCCTTCTCCACCTACGCGGGTGTGTGTATGACAAATGCTATGACAAATTTTGTCAACAAATACAACTCCTCTGTAAGCGGCATTGTAAAGGACGACGGCTCTTCAGATGCACCTATTGATATGGCATCGTCAGACAACACGGAAAACACCGCCTTTTCAAGACAGTTCCGCGAGCTTTTATCCACAAGAGGCTTTGCAGGACTTTCGGAAACAGAAAGAAAGACAGTTTTTCTTAAGGTTTGCGGATACAAAACAAGTGAAATCAGCCAAAAGACAGGCAAAAGCCCAAAGTCCGTTGACAACACCTTATTCAGAGCAAGGCGCAAGCTTCGCGCATTTATTGACGGCACAAAATAAAAAATACGTCCTATCGTAGTACGGCACAAAGCTGCGGCGGCTCGCAACCGTCATAGGGCAAAAAATATTATTTTTACTCAAAGCGAGGGAAAGAACATGTACGAAAACAAGACATTAGTTTGCAAGGATTGCGGCGAAGAATTTATCTTCACAGCAGGCGAACAGGAATTCTATGCAGAAAAGGGCTTCCAGAACGAACCCCAGAGATGCAAGGCTTGCCGCGACAAGAGAAAGAACGCTGCTAAGCCCCAGAGAGAATACTTCACAACTACCTGTGCAAACTGCGGTATGGAAGCTAAGGTTCCCTTCCAGCCCACCAGCGACAGACCCGTTTATTGCAGCAACTGCTTTGCAGCAATGAAGGAAGAACAGTAATTAAATATTTAGCTTTACTTTTTATTTACTTGGGTTTATTACCTGTCCGGTAGTGTTCTTTCCGTAGCGGAAATTGGACTCACGGCTTATAATCTACTGTCAAGTGAGTTTGATTTACGGCTATGAATTTTTGACACTGTAACCGTCCTCGATGAGGACGGTTTTTCTTTTTGTTTTTTTGACATAAAAATATGCACCTCCAAAAGTGTCTAACTTTTGGGGTGCATATCAAAAAGCTCACGGATTTTCTTTTTTATTTAAATATTCTTCGGCAGCGCCGTCACCAGATTTTCCTTCATCAAATGCTCACAGAGAGCATAGCCTTCAATTGAATGCTCCAGCGTTTTGCTATCATAATTGATGATAGAAACAGAAGCATTAGGTACCCATAGAAGAGTTGTGACTTTTTCCAGAGGTATGTTATTCCATATGCACCCCATAACACGGATAGGCGTTGCGTGTGTGCCAACAAGAATGTTCTTGCCCGCATTTTCTTTTACTATTTTTTCAATTGTTGCGTTCACTCTCTTCTGTAACGCTTTTACGCTTTCGCCGCCAGGACAAATTGCATTGCCAAGGTCTTCGCGCCATATGCGATACTCTTCAGGATATTTTAATCCAATATCGACAAAGGGCATTTGCTCCCATTCTCCCGCAAAAATTTCGCGAAGCCCTTCATTTCTCGTTACAGAAACGCCGTGAGGCTTTGCAACAATTTCGGTTGTGTGAAAAGCTCTTGGAATATCGCTTGCAATAGCAACATCTATTTTGTAATCCTTGAGAAATTCCGATGTGCAAGTTGCCTGCTTAACTCCAAGCTCGGTTATGTCTGAACGGTACTGTCCGTGAAACTCGCCCAGAAGATTTCCCGTGCTTTGTGCGTGGCGAACAACTATAAGCTTTGTATCCATTTTCATCTTTGCTCTCCTTTAAATTATGCTTTTCATTGCTACTGTCAGCTTGATGTCGTCGGGCGTAAAGCCTGCCGATGCAAGTGCCTCTGCAGATGTCTGATATGCAAGAGACGGCGTGTTGTTTTCCTCGGAAAGATGGGCAAGAATAATTTTCTTTGTGCCGTTTTCCACAAGCCTCGGCACTATCTCGGCACAAGCCTCGTTTGACAGGTGCCCTCTGTCGGAAAGTATACGTTTTTTCAGAAGGTACGGATAAGGACCGTTGTTTAACATCTTTATATCGTGATTGGATTCAAGAACTATCTCCTTACAGCCCGTAAGATACTGCAAAATATCTCCCGTCATATGCCCGATATCGGTGGCAAGGGCAAATCTTTTCCCATCCGAAAAGCTGAAGTGATACCCTACAGACCCCATTGAATCGTGAGGTGTCGGGAAAATGTTAACCTCCAGCCCGTCAAATGTGACCGTCTCGCCCGGCTCAGCAATTACGGCGTGACCGCAAAAAAGCTCGTCCTCGGGACAGAAAAAAGCCTTCGCCGATTTGGAGTTTATGTATATAGGCACGTCAGTATGCTTCGACAGCACGTCAAGAGCCTTAATGTGGTCGGAGTGCTCGTGAGTTACGAGCAAAGCCTTAATTCTTGATATGTCACTGCCGACGCTGTTCAATGCCGCACATATTCTTTTGTAGGAAACCCCTGCGTCAACAAGGATTTCCTCATCATTATGCTGAATAAACACACAGTTTCCGCTTGAACCGGAAAACAAAGGTATCGCTCTGAACATCAGTAAATTTCCACCTAAAAGAATTTTAAAATATTTTGAAAAGCAAGGTTATCTGCCAAAAGCAGCAAATAAATATAGTCGCACAGCGTTACAAGCACAAAGGGAAACAGCAGTGCAATATACCATTTTATCTGAATCTTCTCTTTTCAATTGCCGCCGTGTCAGGTGTCTTTCCCTGCGCCCTTGCTTTGCCGATTTCGTTGTTATGACGAAGCACCAGAAAAACGTATCCGCATATTGCAAGTATGGACACAATCTGATATACAGGCATCACCGTCAGCAAAGCAGGATTTCCGCTTGTTACACAGCCTATATACACACTTGCTGCTACAAAAAGAGTAAGCACAAGCACAGCAAGATATTTAAGATTTTTCATTACTTGTTAAGCACTTCAAGGCTGACTGCGCCGTACTTTCTTACACCCAGCACGTATACATTGCCTTCGCCGAATATTTTTTCAAGGCTTTCCTTATACTGTGCAACCTTTGCCTTAGGCACAAATGCCTGAATTGTTCCTGCAAAACCGCCGCCGTGTACACGCCAAGCCGCATTTGCTTCGTCGCCAAGCACCTCTGCTGTTAGTGCAAGTGCAAGGCTGAGTCCCTGTTCGTCAACATTCTTTGTTGTGTATACGTTCTGAAGCATTGTGAAAGATGAGTTACCCGATGCTTTTACTCCGTCAAGGAACGCATTAAGGTCGCCCTTTGCAAGTGCTTCCTTCTGCTTTGCAACACGAACGTTTTCGTTATAGAAGTGCATAGCTCTCATAAGGCACTTGTCACCAAGAGTCTGTCTGATTTCTATAGCTTTTTCAAGAAGTGCTTCCTTGGAGGAATCGCGAAGGAACTCTACTCCAAGCGCCTTTGCAACCTTCTTCATATCGCCGGGAACAGATGCATAGTCCTCGTTGAGGTCAGCGTGGTTTCCTCCTGTGTTAACGATGCAAAGTGCCATATCAAACTTATCAAGCTCAAAGGGAAGCTTTTCAACTATGGGCTTTGAGGGATCGTTAAAGTCAATTGCCACAAATCCGCCTACACCGCAGGCAACCTGGTCCATAAGTCCGCAAGGCTTGCCGAAGTGTACGTTTTCGGAATACTGTGCAATCTTGGCGATTTCAACATTGTCAATCTTGCCGTCGTTATAGAAGTAGTTAAGCATATTGCCTATCATATCTTCAAATGCTGCAGATGAGGAAAGACCCGATCCTTTAAGCACGTTTGATGTGGTATATGCATAATATGCGCCTACGTTGTAGCCGTTTTTCTTAAAGCCGTCGCACATACCTCTGATAATGGCGCTTGCCTTGTATTTTTCGTCATCTCTTACCTTTTCAACGTCGCAAAGACACACTACATCCTCGGGAAAGCCTTCGGATTTAACGGCAATTATGCCATCATCATTCTTTGCCGCAACGGAAATGATGTCAAGTGTGATAGATGCCGCAAGTACCTTGCCGTGGTTATGGTCGGTATGGTTGCCTGAAATTTCACTTCTTCCTGCTACGGAAAACATCTGTACATCGCCGCACTTCTTGTCGCCGTAGTTTTCTTCAAAGCCGTCTGCACAGGCAAGATATCTTGACTTTACTGCTTCAAGGTCACTTTGTTCGCCGTAAAGCTCCTTGAATGCCTTATCGTATCCGCCGTTTTTAATGGCTTCTTTTAATTCCTTAATGTTCATTTTATTTCTCCTTATAGTTAGTTTTATGTCTGACAGATACGGTCGCTTTTTGAAAAAAGCTCCGCAAAAACTTTATTTTGGCTATCGCCATCACTGAAAAATGTTTGAAAAAAAGAGAAAACTAAGTAGTTTTTGCGCCGTTGTTTGGTGCAAAGACGGCTGTAAGCAAGAGTATTGGACTTGTGCAGAAACTGCTAATGCAATAGTTTTAACCGCTTGCATTTATGGCGATCAAAACAGCCATTCGGGCACCAATACCGGAACGTACCGAAAGCTATCTGCGACAATCTTTTCTCTTTGCTTACTTTCTCTTTTCAGCAAAGAGAAAGTAAGTTATTTAAAGAACGCCAAAAACGCCTTATAAGCCGCCCAGATGTCGGTTTTTGAAACGACCTCATAGGGTGCATGCATTGAGATTACGGGAACGCCAACGTCTATAACATCTGCATTAAGCTTTGAAATATACTTTGCAACTGTTCCACCGCCGCCCTGGTCAACCTTGCCAAGCTCACCTGTCTGCCACACAACGCCGTTATCGTCAAAGAGCTTACGCACAAAGCCCACATATTCTGCGTGAGCATCGTTGGTGCTGCCTTTTCCGCCGCCGCCAGTAAACTTTGTAACGCAAACACCCTTATTGATATAAGCAGTGTTTCTTGACTCATAAACCTCACCGAAGTTAGGGTCAAAGCAAGCATTTACGTCAGCCGAAAGGCAGGTGGAATTTGAGAACATCTGTCTTACATTCTGTCCTGCATTTTCGCACATTTCCTTAAGCATATCCTCAAAAGCAAAGGACTGCATACCTGTATTTCCGTCGCTTCCAGTTTCTTCCTTATCGGCAAAAATGGTAACGGTTGTATATTCAGGTAAAGTATCCTTGCAGGAGTCAACGCAGGCTGTAAGAATGGGATATGCACAAACTCTGTCATCGTGGCCATAAGCAGCTATAAGGCTTCTGTCAAAGCCAAGGTCGCGTGCCTTGATTGAAGGAACAACGCAAAGCTCGCTTGAAAGGAAGTCTGCTTCCACAATGCCGTATTTTTCGTTGAGAATCTTCAGCATATTAAGCTTTATATCCTTAACCTTTTCATCATCAAAGGGTCTGCTTCCGCAAAGAATGTTAAGCTGTTCACCGCTGAAGGCACTTCCGAGGCTCTTGCTGCTCTGGTCCTTGCCTAGGTGAGGAAGAAGGTCTGTGATATAGAATACGGGGTCGTTATCGTCTTCGCCTATGCAAACATTTACGCTTGTGCCGTCAGCCTTGACGATAACGCCATGAATTGCAAGAGGAATTGTAACCCACTGATACTTTTTGATGCCACCGTAGTAATGGGTCTTGAAAAAGGCAAAGCCGCCGTCCTCATAAAGAGGATTCTGCTTTAAGTCAATTCTTGGGCTGTCAACGTGAGCCGCCGCAATGCGAACACCGTCATTCAAGGGCTTTCTTCCCATTACAACAATGTAAATTGCCTTGCCTCTGTTATTAAGATAGAATTTATCGCCTGTTTTATATTCCTTGCCGTATTCAAAAGGCTTAAAGCCCTTTTCTTCAAGGAATTTTACTGCATATTCAACCGATTCTCTTTCGGTTTTGCACTCGTCAAGGAATTTTTTGTAATCCTCACAATAGCTGTAGCACTGCTCGATTTCTTCCTTTGACATGGTTTCGTATGCATTTTTCTTTGTCATATAAAGTTCTTCCTTCAAAAGCTCTGCCGCGGTCTTTTCTGACATATTTATCATCCTTTCGTATGGATATTTATTTATTATTTTCACTGTAATAAAGCTGTGAATAGATTTCCTTTTCTTTCAGTACTTTTTTTACGTATTTTGCCGTTTCATCAAAAGGAATGTTCTTAAGCAAGCCTCTTTCGTCGTAGCCGTATTCCTTTATCCACAGCTTAACCCTTGACGGGCCTGCATTATACGCCGCAAGTGCGTTTTCCCAGTTTCCAAACTGCGTATACAGAGTGCTCAGGTAGTAAGTGCCGTACTTTATGTTTGTTTCAGGGACATACAACAGGTCGGGATTTACGTTTTCATCACCTGTTTTTGAACACAGCCAGCTATAGGTATCAGGCATAATCTGCATAAGCCCCACAGCACCCTTATCGGACACCGCGTCACTCTTAAAATCGCTTTCGGTTTTGATAACACCGTAAACAAGCTCCGGCGGTACGGCGTTTTCCTGGGCATATTTTTCAACATACTCCATATAACCGTGAGGATGGGTTTTCCTGGTAAGAGCATCGTCAATTTTCACCCAGAACAATGCTACAAGTGCCGCTGTCAGTAATATACATATTATGGAAATTGTCTTTTTCATAGGCAAAAACCTTTCATATTTCAATCTTTAAGCAAACTGTCAATAAATTCTTCCGCCGTGTGCACAAAACAATCTTCCTCGCCAGTATTTTCAAGAACAAAACAACATTTTTCACGGAAAAAGCTGTCATCTGGCTGTGAATCAAGCCTCAGTCTTGCGCTTTTTTCATCAATGCCGTCACGGCTCATAATCCTTGCAAGTCTTGTCTCATAGGGTGCAATTACAGCAACTATTACATCACACAGCTTATCTGCCGAGCTTTCAAAAAGCAACGGTGCGTCAATTATTGCACATTTCACATTGTGTTTACGGCAGGCCTCAAGCCACCTCTTTATTTTTTTCATTATATGATAATGAGTTATTCTGTTAAGCTGTCTGTGCTTTTCTTTATCTGAAAAAGCAACATCGGCAAGCCGTTTTCTGTCAAGACTGCCGTCTTCAAGCAATATTTCCCTTCCGAATTTCTCCACCAGCTCATCAAGACACGGCTGACCCTTTGACACAACCTGGCGTGAAGTAACGTCGGTATCAAGCACACACACGCCCTCACGACTCTCAGCAGCCCTTGAAAAAACGCCCTTGCCTGCACCGCTCTGACCTGTAAGACCCAGTATAAGCAATTTATTCACCCTCTTTTACGGCTCCGTCTGCATCCAAAACATAAAATGCTGCGGCCCTTAACATCCTGTTGTATATGGCAAGAGATATTCCCGAAGTATCCTCGGGAAGACAGGCATAAATGGTATCAATTCCCTCTATTTTATCCATATTCCTGAGAGATGCAAACATTTTCTCAGCATACATACTGTTGTCAAGTCTGCTTCCCACCGTGATTACTCTGCCGTCATACGGCACAACATCACCGTCATAACAGATTATTCCCGTATTTTTGCTCTTATATTTTTCATTTAGGAGCTTTGATACATTTTCTTTCTTTCCCTTTACAAGCACAACTCTTGCATCGGGTGCATAGTGCTTATACTTCATACCGGGGGACTCAACCCTCTGTCCTTCCTTAAGCTGTGACAGAACGGCATCCGATATTTCCACCTCGCCTAAAATTTCGCAAAGGCTTTCGTAGGTAAATCCGCCGGGACGAAGCAGTTTCGGCACAGCTGCGCAAAGCGAAACCACCGTGGATTCAAGACCCACGCTGCAAGCACCGCCGTCAATTATAATATCTGCCTTGCCTGTCATATCGGCAATTACGTGAGAAGCCTCAGTAGGGCTGGGTTTTCCCGAAATGTTGGCACTTGGCGCCGCAACGGGAACTCCTGACAGCTCAATAAGCTTTCTTGCCACAACACTTTCGGGAACACGCTGTGCAACGCTGTCAAGTCCTGCCGTCACAACCGACGGAACAATGTCACGCTTTGGCATAATAACCGTCAAGGGAGCAGGCATTTTTTCCATAAGAAGCCTTGCCTTGGGACACTCGCCCACTTTTGCATACTTATCCATATCGTCCGCCTTTGAAAGATGAACAATAAGAGGATTGTCCTGCGCTCTGCCTTTTGCAGTAAAGATGGACTTTACGGCGTTTTCGTCAAGTGCGTTTGCACCAAGCCCGTACACCGTTTCGGTAGGAAAGGCAACAAGACCGCCTTTGCGAAGTATTTGTGATGCAAAGGTAAGGTTTTCTATATCGTTTTCTCCCGACAAATCGGGGTTCACTTTAAAAACTACTGTCTTTTCAAGTATCATTATGAATTAAACTCGCTGTTCTGAAGTTTTTCCGCAGTATCCGCCGTAATAAGCGCATCGATTACAGCATCAAGGTCACCGTCAAGGATTTGCTCAAGGCTGTAAAGGGTAAGACCGATTCTATGGTCGGTAAGGCGACTCTGAGGATAGTTATAGGTTCTGATTCTTTCACTTCTGTCGCCGCTTCCCACCTGACTCTTACGTTCAGAGGAAATGGCGTTCTGCTGCTTTGTTCTTTCGGCATCAAGAAGCTTGGTACGCAGCATCTTCATTGCCTTGTCTCTGTTCTTGAACTGGCTTCTTTCATCCTGACATTCAACAACAACACCCGTGGGCTTGTGTGTAATACAGATAGCAGAGTCGGTTTTATTTACGTGCTGACCGCCGGCACCTCCGCTTCGGAAGGTGTCTATTTCAAGGTCGGCAGGATTTATGTCAATTTCAACCTCTTCCGCCTCGGGAAGAACTGCAACGGTTATAGCCGAGGTGTGCACACGTCCCTGAGTTTCCGTTTCGGGGACACGCTGAACTCTGTGAACACCGCTTTCGAACTTAAAGCGTGAAAAGGCACCGCCGCCTTCAACCATAAAGGAAATTTCCTTTATACCGCCAAGCTCTGTTTCATTCTGATTCATTATTTCTATTTTATAGCCCTTTCTGTCGGCGTACATAGAGTACATTCTGTATACGCTGTGAGCAAAGAGCGCTGCTTCCTCGCCGCCGGTACCTGCACGGATTTCGATGATAACATTCTTGTCGTCGTCCTCGTCCTTGGGAAGAAGAAGTATTTTGAGCTCTTCGGTAATGGTTTCAAGTGCTTCCTTGCACTGCTTCATTTCCTCCTCGGCAAGCTCCTTTATATCGGCATCGGCAGACGCATCGCCGAGCAGCTCCTTAGCCTGCTCAAGATTTTCCTCTGTTGTTTTATACTCTCGGTACTTTTCGATAATGGGAGACAGATTTTTGTGCTCCTTCATAAGGTTTTTATATTTTTCATTATCGCTTATTACATCTGGATTCATGAGCATTTCGTTTATTTCTTCAAAATGCTTCTCTGCTTCTTTAAGGTTTTCAAACATTGTCGACATTATCCTTTCGGGTTACATTTTTTATGCTTTTTTCAAGCTTTACACGGGGTATTATCATTTCTCTGCCACACCCTGTGCATCTGACCTTTACGTCACTTCCCGCCATAAGCACAAGCATCTGCTTTGCAGTAGGCTCACAGGCGTGATTTTTCTTCATTAAAAGTGTATCACCTACGCCGAATATTTTCTTTTCCATTTTTTCACCTTTTGTTACTGTCTTCGTCGCCCTCGGTGCTTCTGCTCATATTAAGCACAACAATTATGCAGGCAATCACCGTCAAAACCGACAGTATATAGCACACCGACTGCGCCGTCACAAAACTTTCATATCTTACAATATCGGGGTTTGCCATCATCTGCTCATATATTTTTCCGCTTGTTATAAACGCCTTGTTTTTAACATAATGAGTAACTGCAGGCTCTGAAGCGACAAAACCGCACACAGCCGTCAGCACACAAGAAGCTCCGCCAAGAGCAAGGGTAACAAAGGACAGCACTCTCAGAAATGCAAGTCTTGTAAGAGCATTTTTGCGTTTTTCTCTGACAAAGACGTTCTTTGCGCAGTTTGCCGTATAGTTAATTACCGCAAACAGCAAAAGCGCTTCAATCAAACAGAATATCAGGGCATACACAACCGACTTTTCACTTGAAAGAAGCGGAAATTCCTCTCTGCCGTAAGATTCAACCGAATACAGATAATTTATGCCTAAATGCACCTTTGACATATACCTGCTACTTACACATACCGAGACAAAGGCTGCGGCAAACAGTGCCACTTTCGGCTTTTTCCCGTAAAGAGACACAAGCACCCACGACGAAGCAAAAAACAGTATTACCGCAATATGGGACGGAATGATATTTATTCCGTCGATATAAAAGCTCGCCGTAAAAGCAAACGCCACCGTCATAAGCACATAGGCAAAGCTCACTCGCCTTGTGACATAAGAATCTCTTTCATCTCGCATAAAGCCTTTGTGCTTTTCCTTCAAAAACAGCCTGTATTCCTTATCACGTATAAGCTTTATCCACGCCTTTGCCGTAACAAAAAGATATATCACACCGAGTATCAGCGCACACGCAAGACACGCCGCAAGAAGATACGTTTTAAGCTGTGCAAGAGGCATTTTGAAGGTTGCTCCGTGACTGAGGTCAAGCTCTGCATCCTGTGCGGCAAGGTCCGCAATATGGGGTGCAAAGTCAAGAAAACGCGTTACAAGGGTGAAAATAAAGGAAAACGTAAAAGCCTCGCTTATGAATTTGGGATTCATTTTTGAGCCGCTTCGCATAAGGGTATACTCTGCTCCGTAGTAAAGGGACTTGAAGAAGGCAATCATAAAAATCGCTTCAAGCACTACCGCCGCGAAGGTAAAGGGCATAACGTAGTCCCTATGTCCAGACGTTGTCCACACGCACAGAACAAGTCTTAACACCGAAATCCATAAAAGGTACTTTGCATATCTGTGGGCATCGGCAAAGCCTGAATCAAAGTAGATAAAGGAGCCAATTCCTGCCATTATGAGAATTGCACCTATAAAATCGGGAAGCACATCCAGCATATTAAAGCAGGGATTGAAGAAGAACACAAGTCCCGTCAATATGAGAATAATTCTGCTTTTCATTAAAACCTCACCTTTTTTATCCTTCAAGAGGTATACTGCTTTCGGTGTAAATGTTTTTAATCAGAGTCTGCTCCTCAGATGTATCCTTGTTGAAGGTCACAAGCTCAAATACAAGAGGTCTTTCAACGCCCTCGGCGTACAAATCACGTCTGAAAAAGCCGTCATTTCTGCGGATTTTATAGCTTACAAGGTAATATCCGAAAAAGCACTCTTTTCCTTCATAGGTATACTTCTTTGAACTGTCGGTGCTTCTGAGCATTTCTCTGACTGTTATGTCGTAAAGCTCCTGAGGCGGAAATTCTCTTGTGAACTCCTTTTCAAAGCCCTTCGGGTCATTTTTATAGGACTTTGTAAAAAGTGCTCCATAAGAAGATCTGTCACCCTTTTTCAGAATATCAAAGTATTTTTCGAAAAAGCGGTGAGCCTCGTGCTTATTGACATCGGGTATATCCCTTACGGAATATGAATTTCCGTCGGGACCCTCGTACATAACTATGGGATTATAGTCCGACAAATCCTTACCAAAATCAGCAGGATAAGGGTTTAAAGTGGGATAAGTTTCCTTTACCTGCTCTATCGTCACATATTCAAGCTCATTTGCCTTTTTTTCGCATCTGTCAAGAATAAAGAGCAAAACCGCAAGCAATACAAAAAGTACAAGCAGCAGCAAAATAATCTTTTTTACTGCCTTTTTTTCTTTCGCTTTAATACTTTTTATTTCGTTTTTACTTTCTTCCGAGACAGTTTTTTTGTGTTTTTCAGGGATGTTACTCATTCCTTAACTCCTTTTTTGACGCTGCCTTTTCCATAAAGCGCTTTGCATCCACAATCATTCTTTCGTGCCTTGCAGAGCCTATTTCGCCTTGCTTATCAAAGGCGGTAATTTTAAACACAAGCCTTTTGCCGTCGACCTCTATAAGCTCGCTTTCACAAAACACCATCATACCTAAGGGTGTTGCCGAAATATGCTTTGCTTCAATTGAAACTCCCACAGTTGTTTTGCCGGGTTCAAGGTGCGCTTTTACACTTCCTGCCGCAGCACTTTCCATAAGTGCAATCATAGAAGGGGTTGAAAACACCTCAAGAGTTCCGCTTCCAACAGCTGCCGCGCTGTTGCTGTGGCTGACTATAGCCTGTTCTTTTCCAAGAAGTCCCTGTCTTAACATAGCCTTTTTCCTCCACATCCGAAAATCGGATTATTTCTTTTTTCTTTTAAGCATTGAATACTTTTGGTCGTATTCACGCATTTTTTTATTTTCCTCATCAATTATTTCCTGTGTTGCTATCATCATATAGCAGGAATAAATATACATTGCGCTGTAAACAAGCCAGAAAAGCTCATACACCAGCATTACAAGGCGTAAATATATTTCAACACCAAAAAAGTAGCATACAATTCTTACTGCTGTAAACAGCACAAAAACTATGAGAATCGATATGCATTTCTGCTCTCTTTTTATGCCCTTTTCAAAGCCTGTCTGACGGGAAAGGTCACCAAGCCCCCTATAAAGAAAATAGGAAAACACAAGCAAGGCAGCATAATATACAATTTCGTCTACATACACAAGCGCACGTATCTGAGTAAATCTGAAAATTCCTGCTATATCCAGCGTCCAAATCACGCCGAAAAGCACAAAGTACGCCGTCAGCACAAGGCTTGCTCTTTTTGCCCTCACAAAATCCCTGCCGTAATCCGACAGCTTGCAAAGACCCTTATACATAAGCAATGCTCCCACAATGCCTATAGGCATTATCTTAAAGAACAGCAAGGTTACCCAGCCTAAAAAAATCAGTCCGAAGCCCATTTTTATTCCTCCGAAGCACCCTGTCCGCAGCACTTTTTATACTTTTTGCCACTTCCGCAGGGACACGGGTCATTTCTACCCACCTTTTCGCTTGCAGGCTTTACATAGGGAGTTTTGTTTTCCTGTTCAGGCTTTGCCGCCCTGCCGTACACGTTTTCTCTCTGAGTGGGAGCCGCAACACCTTTGCCTGTCATACCGCCGGGAACAGGTCCTTCAGGTACATTTTTACGTGCCTCATTCATCTGTCCCACAACCGTATGTCTTACCGTTGAAGCAGGCATTACCTGAAGAAGCATTTTAACAGTTTCTTCCTTGATTGCATCGTTCATATCGGCAAACATATTGTCTGCCTCAAACTGATACTCCTTGACAGGGTCCTTCTGTCCCCAGGCACGAAGTCCTATGCCGTCTTCAAGGTCGTCCATAGCATCAATGTGGTCTACCCAATGGCGGTCAATGTTACGAAGCAGTACAATTCTCTCAATTTCTCTTAAATGTCCGTCGGGGAACAGCTTTTCCTTTTCTGCATACTTTGTTTTTGCACGCTCCAGAAGCTCATCAATAATTTTATCCGCCGTTATTTTATGATATTCCTTGCCATCATACTTAAAGTCGTTGTCGTCTGTAAGGATCCCGTAGAAATAACCTCTGAGCCCTTCAAGATTCCATTCCTCAACGGTTTCTCCAACAAGAAAGCTTTCACAGCCGGCTTCAACGTATTCTGTAATCCACTTGTCAATCAGTTCCTTGACATCGTCGCCCTGAAGAATGGAGGCTCTCTTTTTATAAACGCCCTCTCTCTGATGATTCATTACATTATCGTAAAGAAGGACATTCTTACGTCTTTCAAAGTTCATTGATTCAAGGCGCTTCTGTGCGTTTTCGATTGTTCCAGACAGAATTGCCGCATCTATGGGTGTGTCCTCGTCAAGACCCAGACGTTCAACCATTCCTGCGATTCTTTCGCTTCCAAAAAGTCTGAGAAGGTCATCCTCAAGGGAAAGGAAGAAGCGTGATGCACCGGGGTCTCCCTGACGTCCGGCACGGCCTCTGAGCTGATTGTCGATTCGGCGGCTTTCGTGTCTTTCTGTGCCTAAGATATAAAGACCGCCTGCCTCCTGAACCTTCTTTGCTTCGGGAGCAATTTCCTCCTTGAAGCGTGAATAAAGCTCGCTATAGGTCTTACGAAGCTCAAGGATTTCTGCATCGTCTGTTTCAAAGTAGCTTGTTGCATCTCTTATCTGCTCAGGCTCATAGCCCATCTTTTTCATTTCGTTCTTTGCAAGGTATTCGGCATTACCGCCAAGCATAATATCGGTACCTCTACCTGCCATATTGGTGGAAATTGTAACTGCACCCAGTTTACCTGCCTGTGCTACAATCTCAGCTTCCTTTTCGTGGAACTTTGCGTTAAGCACGGTATGAGGAACGCCGTTTTTGTTGAGAATGGCCGAAAGAAGCTCACTCTTTTCTATGGAAACGGTACCCACAAGCACAGGCTGTCCCTTACTGTGACATTCTTTAATCTGCTCAACAATAGCGTTATACTTACCTCTTACCGTTCTGTAAACAACGTCGTTTTCGTCCTTTCTCTGCATAGGACGGTTAGTGGGAATCTCCACAACGTCAAGCTTATAGATTTCCTGAAACTCCTCTTCTTCGGTAAGCGCCGTACCTGTCATACCCGACAGCTTATCATAAAGGCGGAAGAAGTTCTGAAAGGTAATGGTTGCAAGAGTCTTTGATTCGTTTTTGATTTTTACGCCTTCCTTTGCTTCAATTGCCTGATGAAGACCGTTGGAGAAACGGCGTCCCAGCATAATTCTTCCTGTAAAGGAATCGACAATAAGCACCTCGCCGTCTTTTACAACATAGTCAACATCGTTTTTCATCGCGCCTCTTGCACGGATAGCAAGGTTGATGTGATTTGAAAGGGTAATATTATCTGTATCCGAAAGGTTATCTACGCCGAAGTATTTTTCAGCCTTCTTGATTCCCTCTGCCGTAAGAACGACCGTCTTTTTCTTTTCGTCTACAATATAGTCGCCGTCAATGTCGTCCTGTTCTTCCTTGTTGTCAAGCTCCTTGATTACGTGAACACGAAGACCTGCTGCAAACTTGTCAGCCTTTGCATACATATCGGTGCTGGCGTCGCCTTCGCCCGAAATAATAAGAGGGGTTCTCGCTTCGTCAATAAGGATAGAGTCAACCTCGTCAACGATTGCAAATGCGTGGCCTCTCTGCACAAGGCTTTCCTTGTTGACAGCCATATTGTCTCTCAGATAGTCAAAGCCGTATTCGTTATTTGTACCGTAGGTGATGTCAGCAGCATAAGCCGCTTTTCTCTGTGCCTGTGTAAGACCATGAACAATAAGTCCTACAGAAAGACCAAGATAGTTGTAAACCTTACCCATCCACTCGCTGTCTCGGCGTGCAAGATAATCGTTTACCGTAACGATATGCACGCCCTTGCCTGCTAGCGCATTAAGGTATGCGGGAAGAGTCGCCATAAGTGTTTTTCCTTCACCTGTTTTCATCTCGGCAATTCTGCCCTGATGGATAACTAGACCACCTATAAGCTGAACGTGGAAATGCTTCATTTCAAGCACTCGCCACGATGCTTCTCTTACCGTCGCAAAGGCTTCAGGAAGAATATCGTCAAGAGTTTCTCCCTTTGTCAGTCTGTCTTTGAGCACATCCGTCATACCTCTCAGTTCTTTTTCGCTCATAGCGGAGAACTTTTCATCAAGTGCCTCGATTTTTTCTATAATGGGAAGAAGCTTTTTAACTTCTCTTTCGCTTCTTGTTCCGAACAATTTTGTTATAATTGACATTTTTATCTTACCTCTTTAACTGTTATTTAACCGATTTTAAAGGAGCTTACCATTTCCTTGAAATTATCGGTGTAATCGGTGTATACGCTTTCGTTAGCCTCGGTTTTTGCTCCCTGAGTAAGGGTGAGCACGTAAACCTTTGTTTCGTATACACCAAGTACAGTCTGACAGTTAAAAGAGTCAAGACCCAAATCCACGGTATAGAACACGTGCTGTGCCGTTATTCCCGAAATTTTGGTTTCCTCAATTTTATTTACGTTTATTTCATTGAAGGTATCCTCAAACTTTGCCTTATATATTTCCCAATAATCTGCAGAGCTGACAACCTCTTGCATACCGTTATCAAACTTATATGAAGTAACATTCACCTTTGTTGCATCATCGGGGTTATACGCCGCAACCATTCCGTCGGTACGTGAAATTTCCCACGTCGCAGGCACTTCAAAGGTATAGCCGCCGTTGTCGGGTGAAACAAGGATATTTCCTTCCTTGACTTCTTCGTTTTTACACGAAACAAGGCACAGGCTTACCGCAAGAACGGCAAATGCTGCGTACACTATCTTTTTCATAACGTCACACTTCTCCTTATAAATATATTTTATCAAGTTATTATACTACATAAATATGTCAAATTAAATACATAGGTATAAATTAAATTCAATTCTTTGGTGATTTTTTGATTTTCGCCTGTTTTTAAGCAAAAAATCTCCCCTTTCGGGGAGAAAAAGTACTATTAATAAAGCTCAACGGTACAGCCTGCAGGAATCTTGATTTCCTTATCCTGATTGGACATATCAACCAGCCACACATCGGTTGAAGTAGGATTATATGCTCTCTTGCAGTCCATAGAGAAAACAAGGCTTCTGTATGCGGTTACATAGTCATAAATTTCTATGTTTGTTGCATACCACACGTCGTCCTCGTATCCCGAAAGCTTTGAAAGAAATTCATCGGCATAGTCCCAGTTGTTTCTTTCAACGTTATTATCAAACTCATATGTATGTCCCCAGATGTAGAAAAGTTTTGGTCTGCCGTATTTATCTATGGGCTCTAAGAATTTGTCAATAAGATTGAACATTTCAGGCGTCGAATGGTGGCAGGTGGGATCAAGTCTTAACCAATCCCCGGGAATATCAAATCTGCCGGTTGCATGTGTTGTTCTTGCATAAGCAATTCCTGCATTGCCGAGTATTTCCACCGCCTTGTCGCTTGTGTCGCCGTAGGCATAAGCATGACCTCTTATAATTTCACCCGTAATTCTTTCAAGCTCGCATCTGTCACGGACGATTTCATAGGAAACCGCTTCGGGAGGAAGCTCTGAAAAGAATGGGTGCTGATAGCCGTGGGTTGCTATTTCGTGTCCCTTGTAAGCTTCAACAAGCTCAGCTTCGGAAAATCTTCCGCTTGCAGAATCTTTGCCGAGATAGCCTGAGTTCAAGTTGAATGTACCTTTCAGACCGTACTTGTTAAGCAGCTCCATAAACCTGCCGTCCTGTCTTACACCGTCATCATAGCTGAAGGTGAGTGCCCTTGACTTGTTATCTGGAAATCTCAAGAAAAATCTCATAATAAAGCCTCCTGTTTTATGCCGTCACAGCAGTTGCCTGTTCAAGCAATTTAACTTTCTTACTGTATTTTTTGAAGTAATAAACCGCCATTATCCCCTGTGCCGCAAAGCTTAACGCCCAGCTTATGGGGTAAGACAAAAACAGCACGGTAAGAGTATGGTACTTTGCAAAAGCCGTTGCAATCCACAAGAGTCTTACACCGCATATACCTGCGATTGAAAAAATCATAGCAGGCATAGGCTTGAACATACCTCGCAGCAGCGATGCCGTAACATTCATAAGTCCTCCGAGAAAC
>JAZRKT010000035.1:0-1667 GCA_045646465.1 Eubacteriales bacterium
AAAAGTACAGATAATTGCGCTTTTGGTACTTTTGTCGACACAAAAGTACAGAAGATTGCTCTTACAAAAGAATAATGCCAAAAATTCCTGTCCATAATAATATCGAAATCAAAACGAAAAGAGCGTGATAAAGTGAACACAATCAGACGAGGCGATATTTACTATGCAGACCTTTCACCCGTAGTCGGCTCGGAGCAAGGTGGAGTAAGACCTGTGCTTATAGTTCAGAATGACGTTGGGAATAAATACAGCCCGACTGTTATTGCCGCCGCCATTACATCAAAAACAGATAAGAATAAAATGCCGACACATATAGACGTTCTTGCAGATGAGTTCGGACTCGAAAAAAATTCGGTCATACTTCTCGAGCAGATACGTACACTAGATAAAAAAAGACTTCGCAAAAAAATGGGACATCTTGACGAAAATGTGATGAACGAGGTAAACAGTGCCATAAGCGTAAGCTTCGGTCTTGCATAAAATAAAAAGCTTCCCGGCTGAAGAAAACAGACCTCGGGAAGCTTTGCTTTATTCTGAGAGGGTTGCGGCAACAATAATGCTTCCATTGTTGTCACCGGATACCGTGTAGGAATGGTTTTTGGGAAGATAAATGCTTGACGACTCTCCGTTAACGGGCTGCGAGTAAACCATGTACTGCACTCCGTCATCGGCAGTGAATATAAGCCTTTCGCTGTCAAGGGTGTACTTCTTGAGAAGCCCTATGTATTCCTCAAGACACAAATTGTTTGTGTACATATAATATGCGTGCGCTTTTCCTACATATCTTAAATGCCACGGCTCATAGGAAATCTCGGTGATTTCGGTTTTGTCGTGGGGATAACGCAGAACATAGCCGTACTTGTGGCAGTTATCGTGTACCCACTTGTAGTCGCCAAGACCGTCAAATGCCAGAACCTGCTTGTTTATGAAAAGCTGAATATCGAAGGCAAGTCCTGTATGATGTTCGCTGTGTCCGGGAAGTGTCGCAATGTCGCTTCCTTTGCTTGCATATACCCTTTCCTGGTCCTCATATGAACGGTGGGAGTCAAGCATGAAAAGGTCGCGGTGGCCTGTCTGGGCATAAAAGTCATCGCACATGGCATTAAGTGCAAGAATTGCTTCCTCTGTCATAAGCTCACGGGCGGGATATGACACGGTGTAGTTGTCCGACTGAATACCTGAGAAGGTAACAAGCGGACTTTTGGGAACAACCTTCGGAGAAGTTTCAAAGCTGTAGGCAAAGGTGTTGTTAACAAGAATGAGGTTTCCGCTTTTTGTGTCATCGGCAGAGGCAGTCATTTGTACAAAGCTTGTTTCAAGCTCTTTTTCGAGTGCCGCCTGCTTTTTAGCCTCTTCCTTTTGTGCGGGGTCCTCAGCGCGTTTGTATATTATGTCGACATCTGGATTTTGTGTAATTATTCCCGAATATATTTTTATGTTGATTACAGCAAGAATACCTATTACCAACAGGCATACAAGAGTAAAGTTGCTCGTGTAGCCCCGCTGTCTTCTCTGTGGTCTGTGGTTATTGTTCATCTTTATCACTCCTATAACTATGTGTGTCAACAGTTAAATATCAAAAACATTATACAACACTTTTTTTGTAAAATAAAGGGGAGAAAAATTAAGTTTACAATTTATTTTAGTATTGCAAAAGGGAAAATAAT
>JAZRKT010000036.1:0-16620 GCA_045646465.1 Eubacteriales bacterium
AAAACCACGCATAACAATATCGCGGTGATAATCGTGTTTATAATATTATGTTGTTTAGATTTTTTCTTTCCGTACTTTATTGCCATAACCATTACCTCTAAATTATACAACATTTTTAAAAGTATATATACCCATATAGAATTGTATCATATAAAATTCCTTTTTTCAATACTTTTTTCTATTTTTCAAAAAAAACTCATTTTTTCAACAAAAAAACACCAACTTTTTGATATGCACCCCAAAAGTAAGACACTTTTTGAGGTGCATATCATTTAGGGAGTCCACTCTTTTTAAAAATTATATTAGTAGTGATAGTTGAAAGAACGAAAAGTACAGCTGAAGTTTCTTGTGACCGAAAAAGAAAAGGAACACATACAAAGCTTAACCAAAAAACAAGATACTATCGATTTAAAAGTCTTTTTGAAAGCTATATGAGATTGTACTGATTTAAAAGAAGTGACTTCCAAAATCTTCAATGCTCTCATAAACATGATTGATGTGCATAATCCTAAAAAAAAATCAAATACCGCCGAGTTAAAATAGATATTTACTTTACGGCAGTACAGCTAATCAGCATCCCTTATGAAAAAGAATTACTATCTTTAATGGATAAATAATAAATGAAAAAAGTTCGTAAAAAAGAATAAGCGATGCAACCGCAATAGTTACACCGCTTATTTTTTACTTTCATTTATAACACTCCGCTAAGAAGCAGTCCTTTAAGAAAAAATAATAATCAGTTAGTATAATTATCAAAGTAACCCTGAACAAGAACAACAGGTGTGCCCTTGTCTCCCGATCCGCTTGTAAGGTCGCACAGCGACCCGATAAGGTCGGTAAGCTGACGAGGTGTTGTGCCTTGCGAAGCCATATTGCCCACAAGGTTGTCACCCTTGGACTTGATGCTCTCGGAAATAGCCTTCTTAAGCTCGTCGCCGGAAAGGTCCTTATAATCATTATCTGCAAGGTACTTGAGCTTAAGCTCATTGGGTGTGCCGATAAGTCCGTCAGTAAACGCAGGTGATACCACGGGGTCTGCAAGCTCCCAGATTTTGCCCTGAGGATCCTTAAATGCGCCGTCGCCGTATACCATAACTTCAACGTGCTTACCTGTTGCTTCAAGAATTCTTTTCTGAATGTCAAGAACCAAAGGCTTGCAGTCTCTTGGGAAAAGCTTTACCGTATCCTCAGTTGACTTATTGGAGCCCAAAAGTCCGTACATTTCGTTATAGCCGCTACCGTTAACGGGAGCGTTGAGAATATCGGAAAGGCTGCAAACAACCTTTGCTCCTGCTTCAAGAAGAATTCTCTTTGTGCGTGCTCTTGTATGAATATCGCAGTTAATAACGCAGTCGGTATAATTAAGAATTGTCTTTGCCTGATTTGCAAACACAATTTCTACCTCTGCACCACACTCTCTTATAAGATTGCCGTAATACTCAACGTAATCGACACCCGTGAACTCGTGCTTGTTTTCGCCGAAAAGCTCACGGTACTTTTCAAGTGACAGTACGTCAGAGTAAGGATTTACGCCTGCCGCATCTATTTTGTCAAGGCTTACAAGGCAGTTTCCAACTTCATCGGAAGGATAGCTGAGCATAAGCACAACCTTCTTTACTCCCTTGGCAATGCCACGTAGACAAATTGCAAAACGGTTTCTTGAAAGTATGGGGAACATAACGCCCACGGTTTCTCCGCCGAGCTTTGCTTTAACGTCTGCTGCTATGTCATCAACGGAAGCATAATTGCCCTGTACTCTTGCAACTACGGATTCGGTAATGGAAATAACGTCCCTGTCACGAAGCTCAAAGCCTTCGTATTCAGCCGCTTCAAGTACGCTGTCCGCAACTTCTTTCGCAAGGTTATCGCCTGTTCTGAAAATAGGGCATCTTATACCTCTTGAAACTGTGCCGACTCTTCTTTCTTTGTTTGCCATTTTAATACCTTCAATCCTTTAAAAATTTTGGATTCCTCCAAACCGATTAAGTATTATATCACGCACAGTGGAAATAATCAAGTGTTTTTGTGAAATGTTTAAATATTTTTAATTGTTTTTCAGTTTGTCATTAGTCTGAACTGCCTTCGCCATAAGTGAGGACAGTCAATTTCTCATTTGTATTTAAAAGTGCAAAGCTTTTCAGCACGAAGACGGCAGGTATCGCAGGAAGGATTCTTCGCAGTGCACACGCTTCTGCCGAAGTCAACCATTCTATGGCAGTAGCCGCTTTGCTCGTCCTTTGGCACAAGCGGGTCGAGAGTGCGTTCAACCACCGTCTGATTGGTGCTTTTTACAAAGCCAAGGCGGTTTGATATTCTTATGCAATGGGTATCTGCCACAATTCCGCCTTTGCCGAAATAATCGCCGAGAATAAGGTTTGCAATTTTACTTCCAACACCCGGAAGTGATATAAGTTCATCATAATTATCGGGAACTTGTCCGTTATGCTTCTCAGTTATGACGATTGCCATATCCTTTAAGGACTTTGCCTTTGTGCGATACAGTCCGCAAGTGAAAATAAGCTTTTCTATTTCTTCAAGCTCTGCTTTTGCCATGGCGTACACGTCGGGAATTTGACGAAAAAGTGTTTTGCACACCTCGTTTACTCTTGCATCAGTGCACTGCGCCGACAGCCTTCCCATTACAAGCAGTCGCCACACGTCGCCCTTATGCTCTAGAGAGCACATTGAGTCAGGAAACATTTCCCACAAAATTTCGCTGACCCGTTTTATTTTTCTCTTAGTATTCAAGGTACTTTTCCCCTATTCTGTAGTATTCGAGAATTCCCTCTGTTATAGCATCGGCGCTTCTCTTATAATTGCCCTCGTCTATTGACCATTGAAATTCCTCAACATTGGATATAAAGCACATTTCAAGCAATGTTGACGGGAAGCGATGGTTTCGGCACACTGCAAGCTGCTGATAAATGGTAGGCTTCTGCAGTCTTGACAGCTCACGGCAAATGGTATTCGAGACTGTTTCGGCAAGAAGCACGCCACTGTTATTGGAATAAAGTGCCATAAAGCCCTTGGATTTGAGAGCATTTGCACTGCCTGCAACGCTGTTATGATGAATGGATATTATAAGGTCGGGGTTATGCTCATTGAAGTAATCCATTCTTGCATAAAGGTCAACCGTTTCATCCTTTTCTCTTGATTCAAGCACCGTCGCACCAAGTGCAGTAAGGTTTTTGACAAGCTCGTCGGCAATATATCTATTAAGCTTTGATTCGGGAATATCACCTGGACCGGGTGCACCGATATCGTTTCCTCCATGACCTGCGTCAACTACAATTTTTTTACCTTCAAGGGGTTTATCTCCGGCTTTAAGGGACTGTGGATTATTGAGTTTTACAATCATACAGCCGTTTTCATAAACAATATTAAAGCCGTAGAACACCTTACTGTTCTTTAAGGTTACCGTGTAAATAATCATATTTTCACGTGTGCCCTTTGCTCCCGTCACCGACTCAACAAGAGGATTTGCTCCTACATAGACCTCGGGGATAATAGACGTATCGGAATTATAAATAATAATTCTCATTTTGCCGTTTTCGCCTCTGAAATCAACGTCAACGGGAATATTTTCGGTAACGCCGAAGCGTATATCCGTCGTATTACATTCATTATTTACTGTGGAGGTACTTACAACCTCTACCGCCGCTGTAAGAATTGTATTGAGAAGCAAAGGCTTTCCGTATGTTATTGCAAGCTCGCTCTCCTTCACATATCCGCCAAAACGCAGCTTACAATAGCCGTTGGTATATTCCTTTATATAATCACGCATACCCTTCGAGGACGGCAGAAAGTCATCGTAGAAGGATGAGCTTGTTCCTACCTTTGTATGGGTATAGTCGCTTATTACCTCGGCGTAGGAGTAGGCATCCTCATGGCGCTGACTGATGGGTGCAGCAGTTAAGGTTGCCTTCTCTGTGCCCTTTTCTGCAGTAAATGTAAGTGTTCCGAGATTTACAATTTCGCCTTCCTTTGCAAACTGCGACGGCACAATTGTACCTATATACTTTTCATACATATATTTGCCAATTGCAGGAGGATTTATTGTAGGTGTGAGTACAACGCTCATACCGCCTACTTTTGCAGTAACAGTGCTTCCTGCAGGTGCGACACAGGAAACCGCAAGTCTGTCACCCGGCTTTAACCAGGTGGTTGCAGAGGGATACGGGCTTATAATTTCCATTTTTTCCATCGTTTTATAGGAGGACGATGAGGCACCGCCATTGTTTTTGGCACCGTAGTTTACAACAAGAGATTTTGTATTGCCGTTTTGAACAAAATTAAAGGTATTTTTACCCGATTTCAGCTCGACGTAAGCACAGAAATATCCGCTTGTTGTTTTTGACAGAGCTTGTCCGTTCATAGTAACGGGATACCCCGGGTCGGACGAGCCGATAATATATGTCTTTGAGGTATTTACGTAGCTATTATTTGACGGATATGTTATTTTTAAAGTCTGTCCCGTGGAAGAAACTGTTTTACGTGTGATTTTCTTTCCGTTAAGGCGTGTAATATCCTCGGCAACCTTACCTATATTGGAGGTGATATTTTCATAGCCGTAGTAAATGCTTCCCTTATACGAAGAAAGTGTACGGCACATTTCAACCTGTCTGTAAATTTCGCCCTCGGGATATTCCACAGACTTATAGGCGGCGTGACCGATATAAAGATCCACGCCCGTTCCGTCAAGGTTAGCATTCCACCAGCGCGCAACGTCATCAAAGGGTGCTGCCACCGTATTTACACTCCAGTAGTCCTGAGGTACAAGATAATCAACGTATCCGCCCTTAGCCCAAGCAAGTGCATCACAGTAAAGGGAGTGGTATGCTTCAAGACCCTTTGTTTCGCTTCCTTCAACGTAAGCTCCGCTTCCCTTATTTGCCCATATGCCGAACACCGACACCCCGAAATCCATTTCTTCATCTATGCTTTTAATGGCCTCATAGCTTTCCTTTATAAGAGTATTTACGTTTTCACGTCTCCAGTCAGCTTTATCTGCTCCGTTACCGTAGGAAGCATAGCTGTCCTCATCATCAAATTGGGCATCACCCGACGGATAAGGATAAAAATAGTCATCAAAGTGCACGCCCGAAAGCTCGGGGTACTTTGTACAAAGCTCCTTTACTCCGTCAACAATCAGCTTTCTTACCTGTGGCTCACCGGGGTCAAAATATGTCTTGCCGTCGGCATAGCGCACGGTATATTCGCCATACACCCTGACAGGAGACATAGGACTGAGCTTTTCAAGGTCGGCATCGCTCATTGATGCTCTGTAGGGATTTACCCAGGCGTGAACGTCAATATTCTTTGCCGATGCCTTTTCAAGAAGATAGCCGAGGCAGTCGAAGCTTTCTGAAGTATTTTTCTGCGTTCCCGTAAGATAAATGCTTGACGGGAAAATATCCGATTTATACAATGCATCCGACGCAGGTCTTACCTGGAAAAACAGCGAGTTTATACCAAGGTTATATGCGTTTTCAACGATGCTGTCAAGCTCGGCTTTAAGCTCACTTTCCGACAGCGACGGCTCGGACGGAAAATCTATGTTTACGTTTGAGGCAATCCACATTCCTCTCATTTCAAGGGTTGATATCTCAGTAAAATCTATACTTTCGCCCTCAGATTCCGATATTGTCTGCTCCGTTTCCGCCATGGAAAAAAGTCCGTCAAGCACGCCCATATTCACAAACAGCATTGCCGCAGCTCCAAGGCACACCACCGTCAGAAGTGATGAAACTATGTATGGTAAAATTGTTTTTTTCTTATTATCGTTATTTAATCTTGCCACTTTTACCTCCATTTTGTCTTAGCTTACTGTTTTCATAAATGCTTCCTATGCCTCTTCAACACAGCAGTGGTCTGGATGCCATTTCTTTTTCTATTATAATTTGCAAGCTTTATGTTTTCTCCTTACAAAAAGCATTTATCCTTTTACTCCTATATTATAACACAAGCTCTTCCTATAATGGAATAGATTTTACTGCATATTTATACAAATTTCAACAAATATTTTCTTTTTAATAAAATTTAATCAGGAAAGTTCAAATTCAAGTGCTTTTGCAATGTTTTCAACGCCCGAAAAGGTACATGTATAAACAAGAAACGCACCATTTGCTTTATGCTCTGAATGCTTTGAAGCACACACAAACCCGGGCGAAAGCCTAAATAACGTTTCCTCAGCCCTTTTACGTGCAGTTTCAAGTGCAGTTTCATATTTTCTTGTCCTTTGTACCGTTTCATAAAACGTATATGTCTCCTTTGTCAGCACAAAGGGCAGGCGCAAGCCTTTTTTCTTTTCGTCAGTGACAACCTCACTTTCTTTACTGCACAAGTCTTTTATTTTATCCGTAAAATACAGCGGAAGCCTCTTTCCCAGCACCGACAGGGTATATTTTTTCTTTATCTTACCGTTTGGTACCTTTTCATTATACTCAAAGGGCACAATCACGCATATTTTACGCTCGGTATTTGCCCACACGCTTCCTCTTGCTCCACGAAGATAGCTTGTATCCTTTCCCTTGACAAACGCCGAAACAAGCAGCTGTCCCTTATACACAACGTCGCCTTTCTGTACAAAGCTCTCCCCTTCAAGCACGTCTGCTCTCATTATTATTCCGTCGTGGCTTGCAACAAGATTTACATTTTTCTTTTTCTCGGCAATAACGGGATTTTTTCCTTCACGAACCTCCACATGTGCGGTAGTTCCGTCAAAATTTACGGCTAGCCAGGATATGCGTTTTTCACGTATGAGAAAATTATTTACAAGGCTGTCAAGCTTTACGCCTTTTTTATACACGCCCTCTCTGAAGCCTATTTCATTAAGGGTACGTATTATCTCACCGTCGGGTATTTTTTCGTTGCCTTCAACGCTGATATTCCACACGAAAAGCTGGGACATAAATGTCACAACAGCAAGAATCACCGCTGACACAAAAAGCCCCGTTCTCTTTTTATAGCGCCTCAGCAGATACACAAGCCCATACCTTTTACAGCCAGTTATTTCCCCGCCGTGTTCAAATATTATCTGCCTTGCTCTTTTTTCGCCTCTGTAAAAGCAGGTAAAAGCAAGTATTCCATCAGGCAGAGTTTTTACGTTTCTTACGGCCACCTCGCTTTTAAGTTGATTCAAAAGCTTTAACGGCTTTTTGGCTTTAACTGTGTATTTTACACTTCCAATTAGGTTATTCAACATTTTTACGCCTCCTACAAATCAAAGCTTACCGAGCAGATACAGCCTTCCACCCTCAAATCGTTATTGGCAAGACATCTGATATTCAGTCCGCTTCCGCCGACGCACACCGTATTCTTTCCCTGCTTTACCTTTACAAGCTCTGAATCATAGTGTATCAGCCTTCCTGCATCCTCAACGGTTATTTCACGGTTTGAGCACATTTTTATGTACGGCATTTTTGTCACCGCATCAAAGGGTATCTGTGTTGCATTTGCTATTCTCTGCCCGATGGACAGCTTACTGTTATTCAAAAATATCACTCCGAAACTGTTGTTTTATAATTTTTATTCAGCCTTTGTCATATAAATACCTTTGAAAAGACTTTGGAGGTACAACGTGAAAAGAATTATTTCATTTTTAAAAGCAGCTCTTATAATCTTTGCCATAGCTTTTCTTACGGTAAATCCAGTAACCGTTGCAGATTCCTGCAGAAAAGCTCTGGAATTATGCGCATATTCTGTGATTCCCTCATTGTTTATCTACACGGTGGCAAGCACGCTTTGCGCTTCGTTATTTTCCCGTTTTTCGAAAAGTACAAAAAAAGGACTTGCCATTCAGACGCTTTTGGGATTCTTTTCTGGCTGTGCTGCCGGCTGTCACGGCTTTTTCACTCTTTACCGGAACGGCAATATTTCAAAGGAACGTGCCGAGGATATGCTTATGCTTCTTCCCGCCTGCTCGGTGCCATTTTTTCTTTCCTTCTGCACAATCTATACTGACAGTATATACACTTCTCTCTTACTGGCGCTGTCAAACATTCTTGCCTGCATTACAGCCTATCTTATATTATGCACAAGGCTCGTTGCGAGAGAACCTTTTTCAGCCGTCGGCGACAAGAAAAAAGTCTCTTTTTGTGCGCTGTTTACTTCATCTGTAACAAAATCGGCATTAAGCCTTATAAATATGTGCTCATTTATAATTTTCTTCAGGGTACTTTCATCTATGGTTTGCAATGTATTTTTAAAGCTTAGGCTATCGTCTTCTTTTATCTGTGGTGCCGTCTCGGGATTATGTGAGGTTACGGGTGCAGTAGCATCAAGCACCTCCTTTGACAGCAACGCAAGGCTTATGTTTATAAGCGGAGTGTGCGGTTTTTCGGGTCTGAGCATTATAATGCAGGTGTGCAGTATTTGCTCACAGTACGGCTTAAGTGCAAAAAGCTTTGTACTTTCAAGGCTGTTATGTACCGTTTTATCGCCGTTATATATGCTTGCTCTATTATTTATTTTGCCCCGAACAATGCCTGTTTTTGCCTTCTCGGATTTTGCCCTTTCTCAAAAGGGTGTAAAAGGGGTGATTTTTGCTTTTACATTAGTTATTATCCTGCTTACTGTGTCGGTTTTTATATATATTGATAAAAAATACAAAAACGCGAGATGAAAAAGCAATATTTTATGCTGTTTAACTCTTGATTTTTACACAAATTATGTTATACTATTATTTAAGGTTATTTTTGAAAAAAACAATTTTGCGAAAGGAGTGGGCTTTTATGAAAAGCAAGCTTCCGGAAGACATAGAAAAAAGTTGTTCAATTTGCGAGCACGCACGTAAAATGGAAATAACGGGACAGATGCTTTGTGCAAGAACAAAGGATCTGAAAAAAGTCAGCGAGGACCACGTATGCAGAAAATTCAGCTTTGATATTCTTGCTTACAAACCCCGTCCGTCAAAGCTTCCTAAATTCACCATTGAGTCGGCAGAGGATTTTATTTAAGAATTAACTATATAAAGGAGCTACATAATGAAAGACATTTATCAGAGAATTTACGAAACAGGCATTATCCCCGTAATCAAGATTAACGACGCAAAGGATGCTGCTCCCCTTGCAAAGGCTCTTATTGACGGCGGTCTTCCTGCAGCTGAAATCACCTTTAGAACACCAGCTGCTGCCGATGCCATCAAGGCTATTCACGACGCTTTCCCCGAAATGCTTATTGGTGCAGGTACAGTTCTTACTCCCGAACAGGCTGACACGGCCACTAAGTGCGGTGCCGACTTTATAGTAAGCCCCGGCTTCAATCCCACAGTTGTTAAGCATTGCATTTCCAAGGGCATTACCATTATCCCCGGCATTTCAAGCCCCTCAGAAATTGAAGCAGCTCTTGAACTCGGTCTTAACACCGTTAAATTCTTCCCCGCAGAAGCGGCAGGCGGTCTTGCTATGCTCAAGGCTATGGCGGCTCCCTACGGACAGGTTAAGTTTATGCCAACAGGAGGTCTTAACGAAAAGAACATTCTTTCCTACCTTGAATTCAACAAAATCGTTGCTTGCGGTGGCTCCTTTATGGTTAAGGAGGAATACATAGAAAACGGAGAATTTGACAAGATCCGCGAGCTTACCGAAAATGCAGTTAAGCTTATGCTGGGCTTTACTTTAAAGCACGTTGGCATCAACGCACAGTGCGAAAATTGCGCTACCGACATTGCTAATATGTTCAACATTTTCGGCTTTGCTACAAAAGTAGGCAACAGCTCTGTATTTGCAGGCAAGGAAATTGAAGTTATGAAGAACGGCGGCAGAGGCAAAAACGGTCACATTGCAATCGGTACAAACAATGTTGACAGAGCAGAAGCATATCTTAAATCAAAGGGTTACAGCTTCATCGAAGAGTCAAGAGTTAAGGATGACAAGGGATTCTCAAAGTCTATTTACTTTGATGCAGACTTCGGAGGTTTTGCCGTTCACCTTGTACTTAACAAGTAATTATGAATTCAAAGCTTTCTCTTTTAAAGCAGGCGTATGTCCTGCTTGACGAAGTAACGCCGTTAAAATACGACTGCGGTCTTATATGCGGTGGAAAATGCTGTGGCAAGGAAAGTATTGAAGGCTCGGACAATCCCGGTATGCTTTTACTTCCCTACGAAGAAAATCTGACAAACGACAGCACATTTACCGTAAAAGAGGGCGAGGACGGAAAGGTACTTATTTGCAAGGGAAAATGCAACAGAACAAATCGTCCCTTTGCCTGCAGGATTTTCCCCTTTTATGCAAGTATCGGAAAGGACGGCTCAGTTTCCTTAAAAAAAGACCCCAGAGCCTTCAACACCTGTCCAATTGCAATAAAAGAAAAAGGCACACGGCACAGTGTTTACTTTCACCGCAACGCAATACGTGCCATAAAACTTCTTATGAATGACACGGATTTTAAAAGAGAACTTATAAAAACAAGTGAGTTTTGCGATGGATTATATTCCTTCTATCGCAAAATGCTTTAGAGAGGTTTATTATGTCTGAAATTCAGAATCAGATTTACACTTCATTTGATGAATTATTTTCACAAAGCAATGCCCAAAGCGGCGACATTCTTATTGTCGGATGTTCCACAAGCGAGGTGCTTGGCGGCAAAATCGGCACAATCGGAAGTCTTGAAACGGCAACGGAAATTTTCAATGCCCTCCAGGAAAAATGTGCACAAAAAGGCATTTATCTTGCCTGTCAGTGCTGTGAGCATTTAAACAGGGCGATTGTAGTTGAAAAAGCTGTTGCAAGGCGCGACAGGCTTACAATTGTAAGTGCCGTTCCCCACGAGCATGCGGGCGGTTCATTTGCAACGGCGGCATACAGAGGCTTCAAGGAGCCCGTTCTTGTTGAAGAGATATGTGCAGACCTCGGTATGGACATCGGTCAGACTTTTATCGGTATGCACCTAAAGAGAGTTGCTGTGCCTGTTAGAACAAGCATCAGAAAAATCGGCGAGGCTATTGTCACTTTCGCCAAAGTAAGGCCCAAATACATCGGCGGCGAAAGAGCTAAATACAATTAAGTTTACAAATTTTATTCACATACCACGGAGGTAACAACAATGAAAAAGTTAAAGGCAGGAATCATCGGCGCTACCGGTATGGTAGGTCAGAGATTCATCACACTACTTGAAAACCACCCTATGTTTGAAATTTCCGTTCTTGCGGCAAGCGCTTCAAGTGCAGGAAAAACCTACGGCGAGGCTGTAGGCGGCAGATGGAAGATGCAAGGCGAAATTCCCGCAAGCGTCAAGGATATGCCGGTATATGACGCTGCTGACGTTGAGAAGGTTTCCTCAATGTGCGACTTCACCTTCTGTGCAGTTAATATGAAGAAGGACGAAATCAAAGCACTCGAAGAAGCTTATGCAAAGGCTGAAACTCCCGTTGTTTCAAACAACTCAGCTCACAGAGGAACAAGCGACGTTCCCATGGTTATTCCCGAAATCAACAACGCACACGTTGCAGTTATTGACACTCAGAAAAAGAGACTGGGTACAAAGCGCGGCTTTATTGCGGTTAAGCCCAACTGCTCAATTCAGAGCTATGTTCCTATGCTCACTCCCCTTCTCAAGTACGGTATTGAAAACGTAGTTGTTTGCACATATCAGGCAATTTCAGGTGCAGGAAAAACCTTCAACGAATGGCCTGAGATGATTGACAACATCATTCCCTTTATCGGCGGCGAAGAAGAAAAGAGCGAAAACGAGCCTCTCAAAATCTGGGGCAAGGTTGAAGACGGTGTTGTTGTAAGTGCAACTGAGCCCTGCATCACCTGTCAGTGCATCAGAGTTCCCGTTACAAACGGTCACACAGCGGCTGTATTTGTAAAGTTCAAGGGTGATGCACCTTCCAAGGAGCAGATTCTTTCCGACTGGGCTTCCTTTGGCAACGACGTTAAGGCTGAGCTTGACCTTCCTTCTTCTCCCGAACAGTTTATTACATATTTTGAAGAAGACAACCGTCCTCAGGCGGCTCTTGACCGTGACATCTACGGCGGTATGGGCATTACTGCAGGCAGACTTCGCCAAGACAAGTTATTTGACTACAAGTTTGTAGGTCTTTCACACAACACTCTCAGAGGTGCTGCAGGCGGTGCGGTACTTATTGCTGAGTATCTTGCAAAGAAGGGCTTCATTACTGAGAAGTAATTATATTTTCTTTCTATACTTTTAAAGAGCTGCATAAAGCAGCTCTTTACTATTTTATTCCTTTTTATTATTTAGATTTATATAATGCAGGATATTTTCCTGACAAGCTTAAAAATAACTATATGTGGTGTGCACGGTACGTCAAGGACGCCGTATCCAACAAAAAATAAAAAAGCGGCCTTCCTGCCAATCATAAATCATAATCAAAAAAGCAACTAAAAAAGTAAGAAAAAAGCAAAAAAACTCTTGACAAATGCAATTTTCTGTTATATAATATCCAAGGTGTAAAGAAAAACACTTTACAGTGTATGAGGTAAAAATGCATATGGCACAGAAAAACCTTGAGATATCGGTGCTGTTCGATATATATGCTCCTCTGCTTCCCGAAAAACAAAAAACTGCTCTTGACTATTATTATAATGAAGATTTTTCACTTTCGGAAATCGCAGAGCATGCAGGCATTTCACGCCAAGGTGTCAGAGACCAGATTAAGCACGCCGAATCTCAGCTTATAAATTACGAGAAGGCTCTCGGGCTTTATGAAAAGTCAAAACACACCGACGAGCTTCTTAATAAACTTGATGTTATTGCTTCAAGACTTGGCGACGCAGAACTTAAAGAGCTTGTGTCTCTTCTTAAAGCAATGAACGAATAACCAAACAGGAGCGCTATGTACGAAAGTTTATCACAAAGGCTTGCAAATGCCTTCAAGTCTTTTAAAAACAAAGGTAAGCTGACGGAAGCCGATGTCAAGGAAGGTATGCGCGAAATCAAGCTCGCCCTTCTTGAAGCAGACGTCAACTTTAAGGTCGTAAGGGACTTTATCAAGGTCTGCAGCGAAAGAGCTGTTGGCAGCGAGGTTCTTGAAAGCCTTGTGCCCTCACAGCAGATTGTAAAGATTGTAAACGAAGAGCTTACAAATCTTATGGGCACAGAAAACTCAAAGCTTGTCATTTCATCTAAGCCCCCTACAATCGTTATGATGTGCGGTCTTCAGGGTGCAGGTAAAACAACTCACACAGGTAAGCTTGCTCTTATGTACAAAAAGCAAGGCAAGCGTCCGCTTCTTGTTGCCTGCGACATTTACAGACCTGCAGCCATAAAACAGCTTCAGGTTGTGGGACAAAGCATCGATGTTCCTGTATTTACCATTGACGGATGTCTTGACCCTGTAAAAATTGCAACAGCCTCCTTAGAGCATGCAAAAAAGCACGGTCACGATATGGTTTTCCTGGATACTGCAGGACGCCTTCACATTGATGAAGAGCTTATGGGCGAGCTACAGCAAATCAAGGAAAAAGTAGCACCTACCGAAATTCTCTTTGTTGTTGATGCTATGACAGGTCAGGATGCTGTCAATGCAGCTTCCGCTTTCAACGAGCAACTTGACGTTACGGGCATTATTCTTACAAAGCTTGACGGTGACACAAGAGGCGGTGCGGCACTATCAACAAGACAGGTAACCGGCAAGCCCATAAAATTTATCGGTACGGGCGAAAAAATGGACTGCATTGAGCCCTTCTATCCCGACAGAATGGCTTCACGTATTCTCGGTATGGGCGACGTTCTCAGTCTTATTGAAAAGGCAGAGCAAGCCATTGACGAAAAGAAGGCGGCTGAGCTTGAAAGAAAGATGCGTGAGCAGACCTTTACTCTCACAGACTATCTTGAACAGTTTGACCAGCTTCAGAATATGGGTCCTCTCGACCAGCTTATCGGTATGATTCCCGGCGTCAGGGCTGATTCCTTAAAGGATGTCAAGATTGACGAAAGACAAATTGACAGAATGAAGGCAATTATCCTTTCAATGACTCCGGAAGAACGTGAAAAGCCCGACATCATCACAGGCTCACGCAGAAAAAGAATCGCCGCAGGAAGCGGTATGAAGGTTGAGGACGTCAACAGACTCTTAAAGCAGTTTGACAACACCCGCAAAATGATGAAGCAGCTAACAAGCGGCAACAGTCCCTTCGGCAAGCTCGGCGGCAAAATGATGGCTCGGCATATGAAAAGAAAGAAAAAGCGTAAATGATTCTGTATAAACAAGCTTTTAAAAAGCGTTTATAAAATAAAAATATTTTAATTTTTGGAGGACAAAAAAATGTCAGTTAAAATCAGACTTAGAAGAATGGGTGCAAAGAAGGCTCCCTTCTACAGAGTAGTAGTAGCAGATTCCCGTTACCCCAGAGACGGCCGTTTCATCGAAGAAATCGGTTACGTTAACCCCCTTACAGATCCTGCAACAGTTCAAATTGATGCAGACAAGGCCAAGGATTGGCTCACAAAGGGTGCTCAGCCCACTGAAACAGTAAAGGCTTACCTTAAGAAGAACGGTATTCTTTAATTTAAGGTTCCTTTCCCCCGTTTTATGGAGGTAAATTATGAAACAGGTACTCTACGACATAGCAACAGCTATCGTAAACAATCCTGACAAGGTTAACATCACCGAAAACATAAGCGGCGATACAACTGTTCTCAATCTTATGGTTGAGGAGAACGACCTTGGAAAGGTAATCGGAAAGCAGGGACGCATTGCAAAGGCTATCAGAACCGTTGTCAAGGCAGTTGCCAACAGCAACGGCAAGCGTGTAATCGTTGACATTTCCGAAAATCAGGACTAATTTAAAAACTGCGTGAGGTTTAATCCTTTACGCAGTTTTACTTTTTTATTTTTATTTTATAATGCTTTGTTTGCTCTCATTTTTCGGATTTACTTATAACTGTCTTACAATCTGACACCTTATTTTGTGTAACCCTTTTGTAAAAAAGTGCCATTAACTCAATGAAACAGACAAGTTCTACTTCATTTGTTCCGTAAAAGGATGCATTGATACATACAAGATATACCGTAACAGGATAAATTTAACACTACATTTAGCATTTTTACCAAATATTGGTGTCAAAATTTGTCTAAAGCAATGATTTATTAAAAAAAAACGAAAATCACTTGCCAAAGTGGCAAATATAGTATAAAATAAATGTGTCCTAACTGAAAAAATAAGGAGTGATTTTAATGGACAAGTTCTTCAAACTAAAGGAGAACGGTACAAACGTAAGAACTGAAATCGCTGCAGGTCTTACAACATTCTTTGCGATGGCTTACATCGTATTCGTAAATCCCAATCAGGTTGCTGCCGAAGGTGCTAATGGTTGGCTCGCCGGCTTAGGTGCTGATTCCGCCGCCTTGGGAAAAATCTGGAATTCCGTTTTTATTGCATCAATTCTCGCAGCTTTTCTAGGAACTATTCTTTACACATTCATTGCAAATCTTCCGTTTGCACAGGCTTGTGGAATGGGCTTAAATGCCTTCTTCTGCACAACATTCGTTTCAGGTGCATATTTTGCCGGTGTCGGTGTTATTGATGGATATCAATCCGGTCTTGCAATTATCTTCCTTTCCGGTGTTCTGTTTTTGCTTCTTTCTATCACGGGTGCCAGAACCTTTATTGCCAAGAATATGCCTGACTGCCTGAAAAAATCAATTCCTGCAGGTATTGGTCTTTTTATTGCATTTATTGGCTTCCAGAATGTTGGTATCATTCAGTCAAACCCATATACACTTGTTCAGTTTAATGATATTCATGGTGCTCTCTCTTCCGGCACATTCAAGCAAACTGCCCTCCCTGCACTTGTTGCTTTACTCGGTTTTGTAATCATCGGTATTCTCGGCAAGCTTAAGGTTAAGGGTAATGTTATCCTTGGTATCATTGCTTCTACAGTCCTTTATTATCTGTTTATGTGGCAGGTTCCCTCATTTGATGGAACAAGCGTTGTTCAGCCATTCAAGGATTTTGCAGAAATCGGTCTTTTCGGTTTCGTAGACGGATTCAAGAATCTCACAGCTGCTCACATCGGTTCAATTTTCAATGTAGTTGTTATCGTTATCACTTTCTGTCTGGTTGATATGTTCGACACGCTTGGAACTCTCTACGGTGCTGCTTCTCAGGCTAATATGCTTGACGAAAACGGCGACCCTGTTAAGATTAACAAGTCTATGCTTTGCGACTCTGTCGCAACTGTTGGCGGTGCTGCAATGGGTACTTCCACTTGTACTACATTCGTTGAATGTTCTGCCGGTGTTGCTGAAGGCGGAAGAACAGGTCTTACATCTCTTGTTACTTCTATTTGCTTTGCACTTTGTCTCTTTATTTCTCCTCTTGCCAGCATCATTCCATCAGCAGCTACAGCTCCTGCCCTTATCTATGTAGGTGTTCTTATGGTTAAGAACTTTGCTAAGGTTGACATGGATGATCTTTCATCTGCAATTCCCGCATTTGTTACACTTGTTATGATGCCTTTGACATATTCCATTTCTAATGGTATTGGTCTTGGTGCTATTACATACACTCTTATGAAAATATTCACCGGCAAGTACCAGAAGAAGGATATAATGATTACAATTATTGCTCTGCTCTTTATAGCAAGATTTGTACTCGTAACTATGTAATTTAATATACAATAGAATGGCCGACCGCTTTTGCGGTC
>JAZRKT010000037.1:0-13964 GCA_045646465.1 Eubacteriales bacterium
TTCTCGACCCTCCCTATTTAAAGGATATGAAAAATGAGATTTTAAAGAAGGTCACACGTGCAAACATTCTTAATGACGGTGCTATAGTTGTGTGCGAAACAAACGTAGACTTTTGCGACGGCGAAGATGTATACGGACTTAAATTTAAGAAAAAATACCGTTACGGCAAGGTATTTATTACGATGTTCAACTATTTTGAAAGCAAAAACGAAGGCGAAGGTGAAGAAAATGAGTAAGGCTCTAATTCCCGGAAGCTACGACCCAATAACCAACGGCCATCTCGACATAATCAGACGCTGCAGCAAACTCTTTGACGAGGTTACCGTTCTTGTTTCAAAAAACTCCCAGAAAAACTATATGCTTTGCTCAAAGAGCCGCGCTGCACTTTGTGAGGATGCTGTAAAGGATTTAAAAAACGTAACTGTTTATGTGTACGACGGACTTCTTGCGGATTACGTAAATTTACACGGTATTGATGTTACCGTAAAGGGCTTACGCAACGAAACGGATTTTTCCTATGAACAGAATATGGCATATACTAATCGTCAGCTTTCTAAAAGTATGTATAGCTACGATTTTGAAACGTTATATATGCCCTGCAGCAAGGAATTCTCTGATGTCAGCTCATCACTTGTCAGACTCCTCATTAGTCACAACGCAGACATCAGCACTCTTGTTCCAAACAGCACTCTTTTACTCAAACTTATAAATGAATAACCAAAAAAGGGATGCCGAAGCATCCCTGATTTTTTTACAGAATCGGCTCAATAACGCCGTATTCATTATTCTTCTTTTTATATACAAGATTTATTGTTTCATCGGAATCATTGAGAAACAGGAAAAATTCGTGTCCAAGCAGATTCATCTGAAGAATGGCTTCTTCAATAGACATCGGTACAAGCTTAAACTGCTTTGTTCTTGTAACTTTGAATTCCTCCTCAGCATCATCTGCCGCATAAGGCAAAGCATCAAAGGAAGCTGAGCCCTTAAAGCGTTTTTCAAGCTTTGTTTTGTTTTTGCGTATCTGGCGCTCAATGATATCAACAGACTTGTCGAGGGCGGCTGTAATACAATCGTCAGCCACTTCCGAACGAAAAACCGTTCCTTTAAAGAAAATCGTTGTTTCAAGAATCTCTTTATTTCTCTCAGAACGCATTGTTACGTTGGCTGTTGCTTCTTTGTCGAAAAACTTGTCAAGTTTTGAAAGTTTAAGATTAACCCTTTGCTTCAAATCTTCGGTTACATTGAACTTTCTTCCTACGATTGTAATCTTCATACATTTGTCCTCCTGTTGTAATTTTTGAAAGGTGTTCCCTTTCTCTATGTACATTCTACCATAAAAGTTACGGTTTGTAAAGAGGGTTTTGTATACTTTTCATACAATTTTCAGTTATATCTCGCATTTCATATGACGTGTAACGTGACAGCCGATATTTACAGCCACGGGAAGCCCCGCTATATGTGTGGGAAAGTATTCTATATTAACGCCCAGAGCCGTTGTTTTACCACCAAATCCCTGAGGACCGATGTCAAGCTTATTGATTTCGCTAAGCATTTTTTCTTCAAGTGACGAATACAGAGTATTTGCGTTACGAATATCAACATCTCGGCAAAGAGCTTTTTTTGCAAGATATGCACAGTACTCAAAATCTCCGCCGATTCCTACACCCACAACTATAGGCGGACAAGGATTTCCTTCGCTTTTTTTTACCGTTTCGACAACAAATGCAACAATATCATCAGCCGTTGCAGACGGAGTAAACATTTTCACTGCGCTCATATTTTCACTGCCAAAGCCTTTTGGCGCTGCAATCAACTTGATTTTGTCGCCTTCAACAATACGAGTATGGATAATGGCAGGCGTGTTATCATTAGTGTTCTTACGTTCAAACAGCGGCTCTGATACAACGGACTTACGTAAATATCCGTTGATATACGCTTTTGCAACACCGTCGTTGACAGCCTGCTCAAAGGGCTTGCCTGCAAGATGAACATCACAGCCTATTTCAGCAAACAACACAGCCATTCCCGTATCCTGGCAAACAGGCACATTTATCGACTTTGCCGCCTCCATATTATCGCACAGCTTGTCGAGAATATTTTTTGCAAGGTTGTTGTCTTCCTTTTCAACGCTGCCGATTATGGCGTTTTCAAGGGATTTTGGAAGAATATAATTAGCTTCTATAAACAGCTTTTCAACCGCATCCTCAATCAATTTTGTGGAAACCGTTCTCATTAAAAATTCCTCTCATTCGGGCATATCATTGTAAAAATACTGCTTTTTTGGGTCCTTGTAGTCAAGCTTATCCTCAGCCACTCTTTCGTAGTATTCATCGTCCATTGGCGTTTCAAGCTCATTCTTGAGCTTTTCGTTTTCGTGAACAAGAGCATCGTGCTCAATTTGCTTTTCCTCTTTTTCCCTATTGGATTCGTTAATGGTAATCTGCACACGAAGTGCTACAATCATTAGAAGAATAACCGTAAAAATAAAAAATATCTGCTTTATGTAATTCATATATTACCACTTCCCTGTTCTGTACAAATCATTAAAACTGTTAAATATAATTCGGAGCATCACCTTTTCATGGATTTCGGCAATCAGCGGATGCATAAGTTTAAAAACAACTCTTACGGCAAATCTAAAAAAGGCAATTATGGGAGATACAATTATCTGCAGTATTTTAATAACGCTAAACATAATTCTTTTAAGGACAGATGTTATGCCTTTAAAAGCGATAATGACAAGACGTGATACCGTAGCTTTGTACATCATAAAACCGAACAAATAGCTCGCTATACCGTACCATCTGACAACGCCGGAATTGAGCAGAAAAGTTGATACAATAAATATTACCCACGCACCGAAAGAAAAAAGCACATCGTCAATAAAGCAAGCTAAAAATGATGAGCCCAGAAACAGCCGTTTAACCGAAAGCAAATCATAAAATATTCCTGCGGCTATACCGAAGACCAGCATACCAAGAAAAACATACTGCTGATGAGGATGAAAAAGAATACTCATTGTCTCGAAAACAACCTTTTAATGATACTCTGCTTCTGAGTCTTTCGGACAGTATAATATACAGCAGAAAACTCGCCTTCCGCCATTACAATACCGCTTTCAAGATTGACATCGGAAAGAGTTATACTGTTGCCCTCCGCAACAAGAGTTTCTCCGAGATTTGTTGTGACACCCACCGTGGTTTCATCGTAAAAATCAACTGAAACTACACCCGTAAGTGTAATCCTTCGCCTTGAATACAGAAGAACATCCTGTTTGCCATTATCGCCGTTTTGTACGTTATCAGTCATAACTATCACCGTCCGTAATATGATAATACATAGTATTCGGACAAATGAAAAATTATGATTTTATAACGCTCTGTAAAGCTCTGAAGCCTCGTTTTTGTTTACGTGCTCTTTTACATCAGTCACGATAACCTTTAACGTCTTTTCACCAAAGGATATTTCAATGATATCGCCCTCTTTAACGTCATAGGAAGCCTTGGCAACCTTGCCGTTAACGCTGATGTGCTGTGAGTCACATGCTTCGTTTGCAACAGTCCTTCTTTTTATAAGACGGGACACCTTTAAATATTTATCTAATCTCATTATTTACTGAACACCTACAATACGAAAGGACTGCACGGCGTAAACTTTGCAATACATAAAGTACGCAGAAGAATTTACCTTGCAGTCCTCTGTGATTAATCTTTTTAATCAATTAACCCTTATACTTAGCTACGATTTCCTTAAGGCTCTTGCCTGCAGAAAATGCGGGACGGTATGTTGCGGGAACCTTGATCTTTTCGCCTGTTCTGGGATTCTTTGATTCCTTAGCGGCACGATACTTAACTGCGAAAGTACCGAAACCTACTAGCTGGATTTTGTCGCCTGCAGCGAGAGCTTCAGTCATAGAAGCAAGAACTGCGTTAACTGCGTTAGCTGCCTGGTCCTTTGTAAGGCCTGCTTTTTCAGCAACCTTAGCTGATAATTCTGTCTTGTTCATTTGCAATATCTCCTTATTAAAATATTTAACAATAATAATATACCATTAACATCCGAAAAAAGCAAGAACTATTTTATCAAAAATACCACATTTTGGTCACAATTTACTGTTTATTTACAATTTAACAC
Source organism: Eubacteriales bacterium (assembly GCA_045646465.1). Classification (GTDB taxonomy): domain Bacteria; phylum Bacillota; class Clostridia; order Oscillospirales; family CAG-382; genus UMGS1387. Next base: position 4,138 of record JAZRKT010000037.1, read on the forward strand.
AAAATATCGGCTTTTTTACTGCCTTTTCTTGTTAAATATATTCAATTATCGTAAATGTTAACCCTTAAACGAGCCAAGAAAGCGGTCATTTTCATAGCTGAGAGCTTCCTCACACTCAATCTCCGATTTCTGTGAAAGCGCCGCAACATTGAATAAAAGCTTTCCGACAGTTTCATTGCTGACACCTTCCTGTTCAATACATTCAAGTATGCTTTGGCATTCCGAAATTAAATCGGCATTATCTTTAAAATCTAAAAGCCCTGTCTTATCAGCCTTTTTTTGAAGCTTTTGAGCTCTCATAAGTGACGGCAGAGATTTAGCAATGCTGTCAAGCTGCATATATGGCGTTTTGCGCTTTTTTTCAACGTTTTTGATATTTTCCCAGTTAACAAGTACTTCGCCTGAGCACGATACGTTAACATCCGCAAAAACGTGAGGATGGCGCAGTATCATCTTTTTGCAAATACCATCGATAACATTATTTATATTAAATTTATTTTCATCCTTTTTGATGTCGGAATGAAAAATAATCTGAAACAGCACATCACCCAGCTCTTCGCACATAAGCTCGTCATCATCAAGGTCAAGACCTTCAATAAACTCATATGTTTCGTCAATAAAAGCATTTCTGATTGATTTACACGTCTGTTCCCTGTCCCACGGACAACCGTCGGGAGACCTAAGCACAGATACAAGAGAGCACAAATCCTCAAAGTTGTAATTTTCTTTTTTCAACAATTTATTTATTGCTTCTTTTGCATCAGTCATTATTCCTCACCCTTTTCAAGAAGATTAAATTTATCCATTACACGGCAAAGCTTTTCACCCTTTGGCATCATAAGTACATCGTATCTGCTTATTCCTTTAAGAGCAAGCAATACTGCTACATACACAGCAAACGCAATACCAATAGCTGCAAGCGTAATAAGCTTTTGATTTGCAAGAACAGTACCGAGCAAAACAGGTACACCGAAAGCACTGACACCGCAGGCAATTCCTGCAATAAGGGGTTTCAGGAATACACGCCTTACATCTGGAAATACGCCAATAGTCTTTGCCATAAAGAAAAGATTAAGAGCCATAATTGTAAAATAGCAAAGAACCGTGCCCAGAGAAGCACCAACTATTCCAAGACCGGGAATGTGGCAGAAAAGCCAAGTACCCAGTATCTTCATAACAATGCCGCATGATGTAGAAATGATGGTATACTTTTCCTTTTTGCAAGCCTGAAGCACAGAATTAGTAATGGAAATAACGCCCAGAAAGAAAATGGAAATTGCTACAGCACTGAGAGCAGGCGCTGCAAGGTCACGTGCAAGATAGGTAACGTTGCCGCTTACAATTTCGTCCTCACGGAACAAAAAGCTTATAATGCGGTATGACAGAGTTCCCATACCTATAGCACAGGGAATTGCAATAATTGCACAGTTTCTGAAAGCCGATTCAACCTGGCGGTGAACATTCTTTGTATCACCGACTGCAATAGAGTATGATATTGCAGGAATTGCGCTTATGGCAAAGGGATATATGAAGGGCGGCGCAAGATTAAGAAGCGGAATAACCATAGAAGAATATGTTCCGTAGAAGGCACTTGCCGCCTTTTGTGTAATACCTGTATCACTTATGGCACCAGGAATAATCATAGTATCTACCGTATTGGTAAGTCCCATAATAGATGAAGCAAGCGTTATTGGGATAGCTATAATAATAAGCTCCTTAAGTATTTCACTTCCCTTTCGGCATGGACTGTTTTGCTGTTTTGAAAGAGCAAGGTTATTTTTATATTCTGAACTTGCGTTATACATTGCCTTTATCACGACAGTATACAACATTCCAAGAAAAACGCCAATAGTTACTCCTAAAATTACAAGAGCTGCAATAACGTGCACTTCATAGCTCTTTGCCTTGAAGTAAAGGGCACAAAATATACCTATACCAACCTTTGAAACCGCCTCAATAACCTGAGATACCGCAGTAGGCATCATATTTTGAAGTCCCTGGAAATATCCTCTGTAGGCCGAGGACAGACATATAAAGAATATGGTAGGTGCAATTGCAAGCATAGCTAGGTTTGCTTCGTTCATATCGGCAGCCCTTGCAAAGGAGGAGGAGCCAATCATCATGACAGCCGTTCCAACGGCACCTATTACAAAGAAAAGCGAAAATGCTATGCGAAAGATTTTGCGTATTTCAAGGTGTGAATTCCAGGAATTTGCAGTAGCTATCATACGGGAAACCGCAACGGGAATACCCGCTGTAGAAATCATATAGAACGAAACATAAATACTGTAAGCAGCATTGTAGTATGCCATTCCGTCAACACCGATAATGTTGGTAAGCGGTATTCTCAAAAATGCACCGATAAGCTTAACGGCAAGGTTTGAAATCATAAGTATGATTGCGCCGAATACAAAGGTCTGGCTTTTCTGTTTTGACAAAACTATCACCTTTCTTAAAGTTTGTTGAGAGCTTGGTTTATATCAAAGCCCGAATACTTGTTATCATCAAGAAATTCATATGGATATTTGGGAGAAAAAATGCGTTCAATCTTAGATAAATCCTTTGATACAAGCTTTGTTACGCTTCCTGCGCCAACACCGAAAACTGTGTGGTATTCACCCATCATAATAATGTTGTAGAGATTTTCAAAGCCGTCAAGACAGTATCCAGTGTTTTCGAGATTTTCAACTGTGTTTTTCTGCCTGTACATATAGTAAGGCTTATAACCTTTTTCAGACAAGGTGTCAAAAGCAAACTGTGTCATTTTAAGAGCAGAATCCGACTCATCAAAATCCGTCTTACCGCTTGTTCTGTAGTCAGAGGATTTTTTCAGAGTAAAGGAGTGCACCGTAATATTCTGAGGAACAAAGGAGCATACGTCGCGGACACTTTTGCAAAAAGACTCATAACTTTCGCCGGGAAGCCCTGCAATGATGTCTGTGTTGATACAGCCAAAGCCTATTCTTTTTGCATCCTCCATAGCCTTGCAGTACTGACTGAAGGTGTGATTTCGACCGATACCTGCAAGTACGGTGTCGTTGGTAGTCTGCGTATTTATGCTTATTCTTCCCACTCCACCTTGCTTCAGAGCCTTAAGCTTATCATAGGTTATACAGTCGGGACGTCCTGCTTCAAAGGTAAACTCGCACTTGGACGTATTAAAAAGCCTGTTGATATGAAACACAAGACTGTCAATCTGAAAAGCATCAAGAATTGCAGGAGTTCCTCCGCCTACGTATATACTTTGTAGATTTAAACTCTTTTCTTTAACAATTCCGCTTACAGCTTCAAGCTCACGGTAAAGCTTATTAAGATAATCGGGTATCAGTGACAGCAGTCTGGGCGTAGTACAGGATACAAAGGAGCAGTAATTGCACTTAGTGGGACAAAAGGGAATTGAAACATATAGCGAACAAGGATTTTTATCAAGCGATAATATAAGACTGTCCTCACTGATACAAGCGTCAATTGCAGTTTGTGCTTTTTTGCTGTCTATAAGATATTCCTCGGTAAGAACACGAAGGGCACCTTCCCTACCGATCTCATTAACAAACATTCTTGCAAGCTTTACAGGCTTTACGCCTGTAGATATACCCCAGGGCGGAATAAATCCGAACATTTTTTGTGCGCATCTTACAAAAGTTCTGCCGATAAAATTTTTCATATCGGCAAACTGTTTGTTATTGACTTGTTTATTGTCGCAAAGCTCCTCGCACTTACCGTCAACACACAGACGAACAAAAACAAAGTGTCGACTGTTTTCGGTGTATGCTTTAACATAAAGGGAACTGCTGTCATCCTCAGCCCCAAATTTTTCACACGGCAGATACAGCAAAACAAGGGACTGATAATACAAAAGCTTTGCGCTGTTTGAAGAATCTTCAACTGTAATTATCATAGCTTATCTGTATCAAGTATAATTGTGACAGGTCCGTCATTAACAAGGCTCACCTTCATATCAGCTCCGAAAACACCTGTGGAAACGGTAAAGCCGTACTTTTCACGAAGGCCCGATACAAACATTTCGTACAGCGGCACAGCCTGCTCGGGACGTGCTGCATTTATAAAGGAAGGTCTGTTCTGTCCTTTACACTCAGCGCAAAGAGTAAACTGCGAAACAACCATAATCTCAACAGTCTCGCCTGCATCCTTAAGCTGAATTGGCGACAGATTCATTTTACCATCGGAATCCTCAAAGACTCTCAGTTTTGCTACCTTATCAACAAGCAAATTACATTGCTTTTCGGTGTCCTGAGTATTTATACCAAGCAGAACAAGAAAGCCTCTTGAAGCCTGTGAGTGAATATTTCCGTCTATTTTAACCTTGCTTTGCAAGGTTCTCTGAATCAATGCTATCATGAAGAATAACCTCTTGTAACGTCAACAACGTTCTTTACTTTTTTAAGTCTTGATATAATTGAGTTAACGTGGGATATGTTTCGGCAGGTAATGTTAAGAGAAATTATCATACCGTCATTGCCCGTTTCCTTGGAATTCATAGCATGTACCTGCACACGCATATCTGCAAGCACTGCCGTAATATCGGCAAAAACCTGGAAGGAATTGTATGCAAAAATCTGCAAAAGTGCCTCGAAAGCACCGGATGTATTTTCACCGTTAGCAAGAGAATCCTGCGACCATCTGACGGTTACCCACCTGTCCTTTTCTGAGTCCTTTGCAATACCTGCTTTTGCATTGGGACAATCATATTTATGAACAGAAACGCCAAAGCCTCTCGTTACAAAGCCGATAATGCTGTCGCCCGGAAGCGGATTACAGCACTTTGCAAAACGAACCTGACAGTTGTCAATACCGTCCACTACAACGCTCTGAATTGCACCTTGTTCAGTATCTCTTACTCTCTTGCTTTCAGCCTGCTTGGATTTTTCACCAACAAGCTCCTCGATGGGATTTGCACTTTTGGGAGGCTCGGGAGAAACAATTCTGTCAAACTCATCCTTAAGTTTGGGAGAAAACTTTGAAACTGCAACACCGCCGTAGCCAATGTTATTGTAAAAGTCGTCTACATCGTTAAAGCCACCGCGTTTTGCAACATTTTCAACAATTTCATTTTTCTGTGCTTCAGTAAAGGTTTTGCCGAACTTTTTAAGCTCTTTGTCAATTTCCAGCTTACCTTCAATAATATTTTCGTCGCGCTTTTCCTTTTTAAACCACTGTCTGATTTTATTTTTGGCTTCACTTGTCTTAACGATTTTAAGCCAATCGCGACTGGGTCCGCCTGATGAAGATGAGGTGATAATTTCACAGATATCTGCGTTTTTCAGCACCGTGTCAATAGGCACAATTACTCCGTTAACCTTAGCGCCTATCATCTTATTTCCTATCTGCGAGTGAATTGAATATGCAAAGTCTATGGTAGTGGAGCCGTACGGCATACTTTTAACGTCGCCCTTGGGCGTAAAGATAAAGGTTTCGTCCTCGTAAAGGTCCACCTTAAGGGGACGCAGATATTCGTCTGCACCTACGTCCTTTTCGGTTTCAATAAGAGTCTTTATCCATTGCAGCTTTTCTGAAATCTTTTCCTTATCGGTCTCACCTGACTTATACATCCAATGAGCCGCAATACCGTATTCAGCAACAGCGTGCATATCCCAGGTTCTTATCTGCACCTCAAAGGGAATTCCGTGGCGACCGATAACAGTCGTATGAAGTGAACGGTACATATTGGGCTTAGGCGTGGAAATATAGTCCTTGAAGCGGCCGGGCATAAGATTGAACATCTCATGAATAAGACCGAGAACGGTATAACATTCAAGCTCGGTATTTACGATAATGCGCATTGCGTAAAAGTCATAAATTTCATCAAAGCTCTTGCTTTGGTTATACATCTTTTTATAAATGCTGTAAATTGACTTTACACGACCCGTAAGATTATAGTCAATACCTGCTTCGTGAAGCTTATCTTCAACCTTTTTTGTTGCTTCTTTAAGAAAATCCTTGTTTTGACCGTATCTTTTTTCAACGTCATTTTTTACTTCCTCATAGCCAATGGGGTCAAGATACTGAAGAGCAAGGCTTTCTAATTCAGATTTGATTTTCTGAACACCAAGCCTGTGAGCCAAAGGAGCATAAAGATGCATTGTTTCAAGAGCAATAATGCGCTGCTTTTTCTCGCTTTTTGCGTTAAGAGTACGCATATTATGAAGACGGTCGGCAAACTTGATAAATATGACACGTATATCCTGATTCATTGCAAGAAAAAGCTTGCGGGTATTTTCAATACTCGCTTCTTCCTTATCCTCAAAATACACGTTGGGCAGTTTAGTAAGACCGTCAACAAGGTCAAAAACTGTCTGACCGAAAAGCTTTATGATTTCTTCATCGCTGGTCTTGTCCTTACAGTCCTCAAGAGTATCGTGTAGTAGAGCCGCACATACAGAGTCGGTATCAAGCTCAAGCTCAACCACTATAGAAGCTACGCTCAGCGGATGACAAATATACGGCTCACCCGATTTTCTGAACTGTCCCTCATGAAGCATTTTGGCATAATCATACGCCTTTTCAATGCGTCTAAAATCGTATTTTGTTTTGGCAAATTTCAGCGTTTCTACAAGTTTCTCATAGGTTATGCATTCAGCCAATTTTATCAATCCTTAACTAATTTTTAAATGATGCAAGAAATGCGGATTTCTCTATGTTGACTTTCCCCTCGGTTTTAAGAAGCGACACATCTGCAAAAGCACTTGAATCGGCATCAAGAGTAATAAGCTTCATTTCCTCAAATACACGAAGAATAATGTTGAACATGACTCCGCTGCAGTCGATATTATAGTCACCCGAAAGCTTTTTAGCGCATTTCCATATGTCAAGTGTAACACGCTCACCGTACTGCGGGATTATATTTTTCAAGAAAAGATAAGCTGAACGAAGATACATCATTGAAGGAATGTGCCTGCTGTCAATATCTCTTTCACCTTCAAGAACACGGGCAAAAATAGCTTCCTGCGACATTTTTTCGTTGTTTTCGCTTTCGGTAATGCGAACATCCTTTATAACCATCTGCACAGTCTGTGTGCCTCTGAAATCGTTTAAGTCAATGTTGCACATAAAATCCGCCTTATCTCCTTCAGAAAAAGCAAAACGTTCCTTTGCCATTCCGAAATAAAGAGCAGTTGCAACAAAGCCATTCTTTTCAACGGTAAGCTTTAAATGCTTGCCCTCTCCTATGGAAAAGATTTCACTGATAACGGCATCTTTAATGCAGAAAAGAGGCAGAGGATTCTGAAGACCAAAGGGCTCAAGGGCGGCAATATCCTTTGCGTGCTCAACGGTAACATCCTTTATGTCTATTTCAAAATCAGCATCTATGTTGTTATAGACCGAATCAAAATCAAAGTTTTTCTTTGCATATTCGTTGATAGCTTTTCTGAAGGCATCTACGTTGTTTTTATCAATAGTAAGACCTGCAGCAAGCTCATGTCCGCCGTACTTTATAAGCAAATCCTTACAAACAGAAATAGCTTCATTGATGTTAAAACCCTTTACGCTTCGTCCCGAACCCTTGCCCACATCACCGTCAACGGAAATAAGGATAGACGGAAGCTTATATCTTTCGGTAAGCTTTGAAGCAACAATTCCGATAACGCCGAGATGCCAGCTGTCCGAAACAAGAACAATTATCTTGTCGTTGTCAAAGTCGTGAGTAGACTCTATCTGCTCTACAGCCTGCTCAAAAATTTTATTTTCAATAAACTGTCTTTCTCTGTTAACTGCGCAAAGATACGTTGCAATTTCGTCAGCCTCAGCCTTGTTTTCTGTAATAAGAAGCTGGAGCGCTCTGTTAACGTCGCCGATACGTCCTGCGGCATTTATTCTCGGTGCAAGACCAAAGCCGATGGAAGAAGCAGTAATATTCTTTCTCTGTGCCATACGGCGTTCTGAGAAGGTTTGCTCAATAAGGGCGCAAAGCCCTTTGTTCTTGGTGTTGACAAGTGAAGCAAGACCGTGCTTTACAATGATTCTGTTTTCGCCGATAATGGGCATAACGTCAGCAACGGTACCAAGTGCAACAATATCGCTGTACTTTGCACAGATATTTGTTAAATTCTTGTTGTCTTCAAGTGCACAGATAAGTCTGAACACAACACCAACACCTGCAAGCTCCTTGAAGGGATAATCGCTGTCGTGTCTGTGAGGATTAACTACGGCAAGAGCTTTCGGAAGCTCCTCACGACACTCGTGATGGTCGGTTATAACAACATCAATTCCGAGGCTGTTCGCAAAATCAATTTCCTCATGTGCGGTAATACCGCTGTCCACGGTGATTATCAGCTTTACTCCGTCCTTGGCAAACTTTTCTATTGCTCCCATATTAAGACCGTAGCCTTCATTGATTCTTTCGGGAATATAGGTAAACACCTTAGCGCCCTTAAAATCAAGAAAACGTTTTAATGCCGCAACTGATGTAATTCCATCAACATCATAGTCGCCGTAAATAAGAATGTTCTCTTTACTGTCAACAGCCTTTCTGATTCTGTCAACCGCCTTATCCATATCCTTAAGCAAGAACGGGTCAGCCAAATCTCTGATGTTGCCTGTAAGATATGCGTTAGCTTTTTCGGGCGAATCAAAGCCCTTGGCAACAAGAATTTTGCTGAGAAAAGGCTTGATGTTAAGGTGTGATGAAATAACCGCCGTTTTTGCTTCGTCAACTACGCCGATTGTCCATATGTTTTTAGCACTATTCTCTTTCAATTTATCTATCGCTCTCTTCCAATATTTTTACAATGTATGTGTTTAAGCTTTGTTTTACAAAAGCACCTGCAATTTTTGAAATAACAAAAAATGATGCCACAAAAGTACAAAGCATTATTATTGCGCTTATTCCCTGCGATGTGAAAAACTTATCAGCAAAAAGAAATGCTGTCACCGCCAGAATTACGGGTATAATAAAAACAGCAAAAGCCGTACCCAAAGTTTTACCTGTTGAACTTTCAAGCTCAACAACATCTCCTCTAACTGCGCCAACAAGATTTTTTGCCGTAATCTGCACACTCTGTGTCTGTTCACCGAAAATCAGCTCGGCATGGCAGGCACCTGAATTGGCACAATTATGACAGCTTGAGCAAGCGCTGTTTCTCACGGAAACAACACGTGCCGTTTTTCCGTCAGTTTCAATTACAGTTCCCTTAGCTTTCATAATTCAACTCTTTTCAGTTATCTGCATTTAAAAATTTCAAAGCCGCATTGAGACCGTCAACAGCCGCGCTTGTAATGCCACCGGCATATCCTGCACCTTCACCGCAAGGATAAAGATTCAAATATCCCTCAGCAAGAAATTCGGAATTTCTCGGAATTTTAATAGGTGATGACGTTCTTGTTTCGGGAAAAGTAAGAACAGCATCGTCACAGGAAAAGCCTCCAATGTCTTTTTCAAAACGTCTGATTCCACCTGCAAGGCTTTCTGTTATAAACTTCGGAAACACCGTTTCAGATGAAACAACCTTGGTCTTTCCAGTATAAGTCGGCATAATGCTTTTAGGTTCGCTTTGAGCTTTGCCATTAAGAAAATCTCCGACAAGCTGAATGGGAGCCGTTCCGTCATTGCCTGCCGCAGTAAAAGCACGACGTTCAAGATGTTCCTGAAATTCAATTGCTCCTTTTACTGTCCCGCCGTAATCCGAAACGTCAACGGAAACAGCAAGAGCAGAATTAGAATTAACACCGTCACGAGCATAGTAGCTCATTCCATTAGTAACAATCTGACCGTTATCGGAAGCCGAAGCAACAACAACGCCTCCCGGACACATACAGAAGGAATAAACTGCTCTGCCGTCTATCTTTGCTGACAGCGAATAAGGTGCAGC
>JAZRKT010000038.1:0-2244 GCA_045646465.1 Eubacteriales bacterium
ATTATAAAGTGTAAAAACCCAAGATGTATAACCTCCACCGAGCAGGAGCTTACCCATATGTTCAAGCTTACCGACCGTGAAAAAGGCGTATACAGATGTATGTACTGCGAGACAAAAGCAAAGTGATTAAAGTCAAAAACAGTCGGGGCGGTGTAGAGCCGTTCCGATTTGTGTGTTAATAAGCGGTGTAAAAGTAACTTTTTTACAAACACGGTAAAAAAGGTTGACAATTTGCATAAATAATACTATAATATCTGTGCATATAAATAGAAAAATACCGAAAGGATTTGAGAAGATTTGGCTAAGCAGACAACAGTTTCTACCGAAGGACTTAGAAAACTTCAGGAGGAGCTTGAGTATTTAAAAACCACCAAGCGTAAGGAAGTTGCCGAGGCTATCAAGGTAGCACGTGCATTCGGTGACCTTTCCGAAAACAGCGAATACGATGAAGCTAAAAACGAGCAGGGACTTGTTGAAGCAAGAATTGCGGAAATTGAGTCTATGCTTAAGGACGTTAGGGTTATCGATGAAAGCAGCATTGCTACCGATAAGGTCAGCGTCGGTAACAGAGTAAAGGTTCTTGACGAAACCTTCGATGAAGAAATTGAGTACACAATCGTGGGTTCAAGCGAATCCAACCCCGTAGAGTTTAAGATTTCCGACGAATCGCCTATCGGCAGAGCACTTATCGGTGCGGCTATCGGCGAGGTTGTAAAGGCTGAAACTCCCGGCGGCGAAATTGTAATGAAGGTACTTGTAATTTCCAAGTAATTTTTAAAATGTCGCAAGGACGGTGTAAATTTTGGCAGAAAATCAAAATCTAGAGGCAGTAAAGGCTCCCACCGAAAAGGAAATCGGCGAGCAGGAGCTTGTACGCCGCGAAAAGTTAAAGGCGCTGGTTGAAGCGGGACACAACCCCTTTGAGCTTGTTAAGTACCCCGTAGATTCATACAGCACCGACATAAAGGAAAATTTCGACGAGCTTGAAAACAAGACTGTTGTTATCGCAGGACGTATGATGTCTAAGCGTGTTATGGGTAAGGCAAGCTTTTGCAATATCCAGGACGGCAAGGGCAGAATTCAGTGCTACGTAGCAAGAGACGAAATAGGCGAGGAGCCTTATGCAGGCTTTAAAAAGCTTGATATCGGAGACATTATTGGTATTACGGGCTTTGTGTTCAAGACAAAGACAGGGGAGATAAGCGTTCACGCAAAGGAGCTTACACTTCTTTCAAAGAGCTTGAAGGTGCTTCCTGAAAAGTTCCACGGTCTTACTGACCAGGAAACAAGATACCGTCAGAGATATGTTGACCTTATCGTAAATCCCGAGGTTAAGGATACCTTCGTTAAGAGAAGCCTTATCCTCAAGGAAATCAGAAGCTTCCTTGATAACAGAGGCTATCTTGAGGTTGATACTCCCGTTCTTCATACACTTGAAATCGGAGCTTCCGCAAGACCCTTTGTAACTCACCACAATACTCTTGATATTGATATGTATCTGAGAATTGAAACGGAGCTTTACTTAAAGCGTCTTATCGTGGGCGGCTTTGATAAGGTGTACGAGGTTGGACGTATTTTCAGAAATGAAGGTATGGACCCCAGCCATAACCCTGAGTTTACTTCAATTGAGCTTTATGAGGCTTACATTGACTACCATCAGCTTATGGATTTGGTTGAGGAACTGTATTCCACACTTACCAAGAAAATCTGCGGCAGTGATGTTATCACATATCAGGGCACCCAAATCAATATGGGCTCTCCCTGGCAGAGACTTACAATGGTTGAGGCTGTTAAGAAGTACGCAGGTGTTGACTACAACGACTGGAAAACTGACGAGGACGCAAGAGAAGCTGCAAAGGAAAAGCACGTTGAAGTTGAAAAGGATGCAACCAAGGGAGCTGTTCTTGTTGAATTCTTTGATGCTTACGTTGAAGAAAACCTTATTCAGCCTACATTTATCTATGACTATCCCGTTGAAAACTCACCTCTTGCAAAGCGTAAGGCTGACAATCCTGCCTTTACTGAGAGATTTGAGTATTTCATATATGCCCGTGAAATGGGTAACGCCTTCAGCGAGCTTAATGACCCTATCGACCAGAGACAGCGTTTTGAAAAGCAGGTTGCGGCAAAGCAGAAGCAGCCCGGCGGTGAAAATGCAAGAGTTGATGAGGACTTTATTACGGCTCTTGAATACGGTATGCCTCCAACAGGAGGTCTCGGCTTTGGCATAGACAGACTTGTAAT
>JAZRKT010000039.1:0-22782 GCA_045646465.1 Eubacteriales bacterium
TTTAAAAAGGCTTGACCTAAACTTTTATAATGGTTTTGCGACAAGCTGCGAGCTGTTCAGTCCGAACAGCTCTTTTTACATTCACTTGGCGCTGCACCCGTATATTTATTAAATGTTTTGCAAAATATCTGCGTCGATGAAAATCTTGATATTTCTGCAATTTGCTGTATGCTGAGTGTAGAATTTTTAATAGCTCCTTTGCGTATGACACACGCATAGATGCTATTTTTTGAAAAGCTCATACCGTATACCTCATTCATAATACGACTAAGATGCCGTTTTTATGAAGAATATCTATAACATCTGCCGTAAAAAGCCCTCTAATTGTGCCGCCTTCAAAAACAAGTGCTGTTTTCATTGCCGTCACCTCTTTTGTCATTATATACACTATGAAGATATTTTTAAAGGAAATATCTGATTTTTAAATAAATGCTTGTAATTTTCACAATTTTATGGTATAAGTTAGATTGTATAGATTTATGTATTTGTAAATAACTTCAGCATTATTCCGACATAAAAACATCCATCATAAAGGAAATGCCACGAATATGACAAGAAAGCTTGTTTCAATCCTTGAAGTAACTATAACGATGACGGAGGTTTGCTTTGAAAGCAACTGTGTGTTCAATGGTGTTGACGAGGGAAAGTTGGAATTTGAAACAATGGGCGACAATCAGGGCTGTGGGAAGTAACAATATGGTGCTGTTGAACAATTACAGGCTTGCGTGTAAACCTATTCAGGATAACGGGAAGAATGGATTTTGAGTATATCAGATTTGAATAATGTTTTTTTAGTGTATTTCAGAAAGAAGTGTAGATATTGAACAGAAAAAGCGGAGTGCTGATGCACATTTCAACGCTTCCGGGACAGTATTCCTGTGGCTCCTTCGGCAAGGAGGCGACGGATTTTGTGGATTTTCTCAACCGCGGCGGATTTTCCTATTGGCAGGTGCTTCCTTTTTACATTGTGGATGAAGGCAACTCCCCGTATAAATCACTTTCGGCTTTTGCGGGAAATCCTTATTTTATAGACCTTGATATTCTTGCACAAAAAGGTCTTGTGACAAAAGATGAGCTTGAAGAAGCAAAGCAGAATACTCCTTATGAATGTGAATTTGAACGGCTGAGAGAGCAAAGGCTGGCTCTTCTGAAAAAGGCAAGCGAAAGAGTTTCCGATAGAACACAAATAAGAAGCTTTATAAAAGGCGAGCCTCATATAGCAAAGTTCTGCGAGTTTATGGCACGCAGAGAAAGCAACGGTGAAAAGCCGTGGTATATGTGGCAAAACGACAGAATTGACGAGGAAACGTCGGAGCTGTGGCAGTTTGTGCAGTACGAATTTTTCACTCAGTGGAAGGCGGTAAAGGATTACGCAAACAGCAAGGGAATAAAGATTATAGGCGACATTCCCATATACGTTGACCTTGATAGCGCAGATGTGTGGAGCAACCGCGAGCAGTATATGCTCGACAAAAAGGGTAGACCCACCAAAGTCGCAGGCGTACCTCCCGATTACTTTTCAGAGGACGGACAGCTTTGGGGAAATCCTCTTTATGACTGGAAGGAAATGAAAAAGGACGGCTATAAGTGGTGGTGCGACAGAATCCGCCATATGTCAAAGCTGTTTGACGGCATAAGAATTGACCATTTCAGAGGAATAGAATCCTTCTGGGCTGTGCCAGCAAAGGCTAAGACGGCAAAGGAAGGAAAGTGGATAAAGGGCCCGGGGCTTGAGCTTGTTGAAAAGATAAAAAAGGCGGCAGGCAAGGCAATGATTATTGCAGAGGACCTTGGCGATATTACGCCTGAGGTGGAAAAGCTTGTAAAGCAAAGCGGTTTTCCGGGTATGAGGGTGTTTCAGTTTGCCTTTCTTGGCGACAAAGACAGCCCGCATCTTCCTCATAACTATGTGTCAAACTGCATCAGCTACACGGGAACTCACGATAACAACACCCTCTTGGGTTATCTTTGGGAGCTTGACGACGAAACGAGAAACCGAATGCTCCAATACTGCGGTCATAACGGCGAGTGGCAAAGTGGCTGCGAAAGCATTATACGCACAATGTTTATGAGCCATTCGGATACCGTAATAATGCCTATACAGGATTTGCTGGGCTATGGATGCGATACACGCTTCAATATTCCGGGAAAACCAAGCGGAAACTGGCGCTTCAGGCTTAGAAGAGAGCAGATTGACTCAATAGACACCCAAAAGTATCTGCAGCTTAATAAGATGTATTCAAGAGCATCGCAGGATATTTATTAAGATTTACTGTTAAGGATTAAAGCTATGGAAAATAAAAGAATACTTACAATACAGGATATATCGGGAGTGGGACAGTGCTCCCTTACGGTGGCACTTCCTGTAATTTCAGCCTGCGGAGTTGAAACATGCGTGCTTCCAACAGCTGTGCTGTCAACCCATACAGGCGGTTTTAAAAACTTCACCTTCCGAGACCTTTCCGAGGATATGCCGAAGATTCATAAGCACTGGATGAGTGAGGGCATAACCTTTGATGCAATTTATACGGGGTATCTGGGAAGCGCAAAGCAGGTGGAATATGTGCTTGATATACTGTCTACAATGGGCAACGAAAACAGCGTAAATATAGTAGACCCTGCTATGGCTGACTGGGGAAAGCTGTACGCAGGCTTTGACAAAAGCTTTGTTGAAGCAATGAAAAGGCTTGTGCCTGCGACAGATTACCTGCTTCCCAACGTGACGGAGGCTTGCTTTCTGACGGATACGCCTTACACGGATGACCCCGACGAAAAGCTTGTTAAGCAGATGATGTGTAAGCTTTACGAAATGGGAGCAAAAAATGTTATTTTAACAGGCAAAGCATTTACTCAGGGAAAGACAGGCGCAATTATTTACGACGGAAAAGAGTTTCTGTGCTATGAGCACGAAAAAATGGAAAAGAGCAGCCACGGCACAGGTGACATTTACGCTTCGGTGTTTACGGGAGCATTGATGAGAGGCAAAAGCGTGCTTGAAAGTGCGTCGGTTGCGGCGGATTTTGTGGTGGAATGCATCAAGTGTACCGCACAAGAGGAAAACCATTGGTACGGTGCAAGATTTGAACCTGTGCTTTATCTTCTTCACGAAAAATTGGGATAAGGCTTATAATTGAATTTGAGATTACGAGAGGGGCTGTTTCATTTGAGACAGCCTCTTTTTGTATGAAAAAAGTCTGTTATTGCCGATAAAAAACTGCCCTCACCCTCAGGATGAAGACAGTAAATTTAAATTATGTATTATGTCACTCAATTATCCCGTAGCACTTAAGCATTTCAGGAATGTCAAGTACGGTATATCCCTTGAAGGACATACTTCTGGATATGCCCCGTGAATGCTTTGAAAAGGTGTCGTAAGCGGTGACAAGGCGGTCTTTTTGGGCAATGTTCAGCTTTTCAAAAACCTCTTTGTACTCTTCAAGGTCTTTTCCTCTTATTTTTACCACGTTGAATTTGCCTATTTCAAGCTCTTCGCCGTCATCTGTGCAGAACTTGAAGGCGCATAAGCCGTCCTTCATAAGTAAGTCGGCAAAGTAAAACAGCAGCGAGCAGGCGCTTTCGGCATTTGGAAAATATATCCTGTATGATTGTACGGCGTTTTTTGCTGTGTTTTCTCCCGTTTCAATTTCTTTTGTGAGTCCGTCGGGAGTTTCAAGATAAAAGTATAGCCTTTTATCGCAGTTGTGCATAATAAACCGGAGACACAAATCGCCCAGAAGCCCAACGTTTACATTGGCGCATATTTCGTCATTGTCAATTACAAAGCCCTGTTCAAGAGTGAAGGCAAGGGGAGCGTAGCTTCCTCTTTTTAAATACAGCATTTTAACCATTCCTTTTCTTTATCTGTAAACGTGGAATCCGTTGCCCACAATCTGCGAGGATTCCGAGAAGATTATAAAAGCAGCGCTGTCTATTTCAAGTATTTTTTTCTGAAAGGCAGGCAGCTCGTTGTTTTTAAGAGCGCACACAAGCATTTTGTTGCTGGTATTGCGGTATGCGCCTACGGTGTCAACAACCGTTACGCCCCGCGGTGAAGAGGAAACAAGCTTTGAGGCAATTTCTTCACCCTTGTCTGATACCACAAAGGCAAGCTTTGATACATTGAGCTTGCGTATGATGGTGTCAACGGTGTAGGTTGATATAACAAGGGTTATAACGCCGTAAAGTGTAAGCTCAAGATTTCCGAAGGCAATGTAGGAGAAAAATATGACAATTCCGTCAACTATCATAATGAGCTTGCCTATGGGAAGAAATGAAAATTTATTCTGCAAAAGCCTTCCCAGAATGTCTGTGCCTCCCGTAGAGCCGCCGCTTACAAGGGCAAGACCTATGCCGAAGCCATAAAGAGCACCGCCGAAAACCGAGGCAAGAGCCGTGTTTTCCGTGACAGGAGGAAGATAGGAAAAAATCTGTACAAAAAACGACAGCAAAAGTGAAGCACAGCCTGTTGCGATAACAAATTTTTTTCCCAAAACCTTAAGCCCGATAAGCAGCAAAAGCACGTTTATAACTGCATTTGACAAGCCCGGCTCTATGCCAAAGGAATAAAACAAAAGAGTTGAAACACCCGAAACGCCTCCGCCTACGATTTTGTTAGGCAAGGTCAGTACCGAAATAGCAAGGCTTGTGATAATAATACCCGCAAGCAGCATTGTAAAATTTTTTATTTTGTCCTTTATCATAATTCATCTCCGAAAACTATCGTCACTTTGTCCCGTATTTCTATACTGTCATGCGTTACTTCGCAATCAACGCACATTATATTTACTCCGCTGTCACGGCTTGTGATAAGTGCGTCGGCAAAATGACTGTGCATCTGTCTGTTGGGGGTAAAATACAAAACATCCTTCATCTGTACAACGAAAATAACGTATGCCTCATAGCCGTCCTTTACACACTGGCACAGCTCGTAAAGGTGCTTGATGCCGCGAAGTGTGGGTGCATCGGGGAAAAGAACTGCATTGTCCTTTTCAAGGGTAACGCCCTTGACCTCCACAAAGCATTCGCGGCTGTCCTTTCGAACATAAAAATCAAATCTTGAATTTTTGTAGGTGCTTTCGCTTTTTACAATGTCGGGAATAAACCCGAGACCGCCCTCTGTTATCCATTCTCCCACAGCCTTGTTGGGAGCAAAGGAATCCATATTTATAAGCCTTTCGCCCTTATATACGGCAACAAGGTCATACCTTGTTTTGCGAAGAGGATTTGGGCTTTCTTCAAGAAAAACCTTGCTGCCACGAATGAGTAGCTCCTTACACCGACCCGTGTTTTTTACGTGGCACACCGTCTGAACGCCGTCAATTTCCACTATGGCGCAGAACCTGTTGGGACGTGCTATAAATGTGCCTTCAACAATTTTACTGTACTTCAAACAAATACCACCTTTATGGCAGTATTGTAGCATTAAATTGTGATAATTTCAAGTAATTATTGAATATTTAACACAAAAACGGCATAATTGAGAATTCCTGCAAGTATTATCCATACAATATAAGGCAGCTGTAAAAGTCCCGACAGCTTGCTTACACGGTAAAACCTCAGACTCATTACAAACACAAGAACAAGTAAAAGCAGCAGCCATATAAATGCAAAGAGAAAATTCTGCATATTGAAGAAAATGATGCTCCAGAAAAAGTTGACAAACAGCTGGATAAAATAAATTGACATAGCGGGGAAAATATAAATGCCTTCACTTTTTCCCGTGATGTAAACATTAGACGCACCTACAGCCATAAGCACGTACAGAATACCCCACACAATGGGAAACACAATCGATGGCGGAGCAAAAGGCGGCTTGTTTATTGTGTCGTAAATGTCCATATTACCCATAGTGAAAAGGGCAGACAGACCGCCGACGGCAAGGGTAAAGATGATAAAAAATGCGTATGTTTTTATTTTGCTTTTCATAAAACACACCTCCAACGTTAGGGTATGCAGAAAAATTCTCTGTTATTCCACGGCAGAGAGTGTGTGTTTTCGCATAAAATGGCAGTCTTTAGTTGTTGCTTTTAACAAAAAAGGCGTCGAGTGGTTTATTTTGGGTAAGTTTTTAAAATTACTTGCAGGCTGTTCGGCAAAAACAGATGAGGTAGAGCCTGACGAAGCTTTCTTCGCAAAGAGCTGTTTTGCGGGGACGGCTCTTTTTTTGCAGTGAAGAAATAATAAATTAACCCTTTGTCCTTGAAACGGAAAAGTATGGAATGTATAATGTATCTTGTAAAGGTATTTGCACATAATAAATTAAAACAGGAGGCACAAATGGATAATCAGAAATGGTGGAAGAATGTACAGGATAAGTCGGGCTTTTCCGATGAATTTCCTCCCAAAAAAATCAAAAGCTTGATAGTGACGGTGCTGATAATTGTGGTAGCGGCATTTGCGGTGCTGTCCTCGGTTTATACTGTCAACGACAAACAGCAGGCAGTTGTTACAACCTTCGGAAAGGTGACCTCGGTTGAGGACCCCGGCATTCACTTTAAATTGCCTTTCGGTATTCAGAAGGCACATCACGTTGACGTAAATGTTTACCGCAAAATAGAAATAGGCTACCGTTCAACTCCCGAAAGCCACAGTCACGCACAGCAGAATTATTCTGCCTTGGGCAAGACTGATTCTGTGACAGTTGATGACGAAAGCAAAATGATAAGTGGCGACTACAACATCGTAAACTGCGACTTTTTCGTGGAATACAAAATTTCAGACCCTGTAAAATATCTGTATAACTCGGAAAATCCTGACCAAATACTGAAAAGCCTTGCACAAAGCCATATAAGAAACGTTATCAGCTCCTACGATGTTGAAAGTATTCTTACAACAGGAAAAAGCGAAATTCAGGCAAAAATCAAGGAAGGTATTTCCGAAGAGCTTGTAGTATACGACCTTGGTCTTGTGCTTACGGATATCAAGCTTCAAGACAGCGAGCCTCCCACAGAGAAGGTAAAGGAAGCTTTTAAAGAGGTTGAAACAGCAAAGCAGGATATGGAAACTCTCATAAACAATGCCGAAGCTTACAGAAATTCCGAAATACCCAAGGCAGAGGCTGAGGCGGACAGACTTCTCAAGGATGCCGAATACCAGAAGCAAAGCAGAATAAATGAAGCAAATATGCAGACTGCAATGTTCAATGCCCTTTATGAAGGCTATGCAAAGAATCCTGCTGTAACCAAAAAGAGAATGTTCTTTGAAACAATAGAAAAGGTGCTTCCGGAGGCAAAGATATATATCGACACCTCAAATTCTTCAACACAAAAGCTTCTTCCCATAGAAAGCTTTACACAGAACTAAGGAGGTGGCAGTAATGAAAAAGAAACTTGTTATAGCGGTAATTGCTGTAATTATAATACTTGGTGCTGTTGTTTCGTCAGTCTGCTTCTACACGGTACAGCCCAATCAGTATGCAAATACAGTGAGATTTTCAAAGACGGTAAACACCGTAAGCGAGCCCGGTCTTTATTTAAAAATACCCTTTGTTGATAACGTAATTTATTTCCCCAAGCAGGTGCTTTTGTACGATATGAAGCCCAGCGATGTGCTTACAGCCGACAGTAAGACTATGCAGGTGGATAACTATGTTACCTGGCGCATTACAGACCCGCTTACCTTCTATAAAACCCTCGGCAACATTACCGAAGCCGAAACACGTATAGATATGCTGACCTACAGCGCAATCCGTACCGAAATGGGTAAGCTTGAAAGAGATAAGATTATAAATTCAGACGATACCAGCAGAGACGATTTCAACAACAATATCATCAATGCCACCGCCGATGCAACCACATCCTACGGTATTGAGATTATGGATATCAAAATCAAAAAGCTTGACCTTCCCACAGATAACGAGCAGGCGGTTTATACAAGAATGATATCTGAAAGAAACAAAATTGCCGCCGAATACCGTGCAGACGGTGAAAAGCAGGCAACTCTCATAAAGAACGAGGTTGACAAGACCACGGGTATTACCGTATCAAATGCTGAGGCTCAGGCTGAGGCAATCAAGGCTGAGGGCGAAAGCGAGTATATGAGAATTCTCTCTGAGGCTTACAACACCCCTGATAAGCAGAGCTTTTATGAATTTACACGTGCTCTTGATGCTTTGAAGGCATCGCTGTCGGGAGATGAAGCAACAGTAATTCTTGATGAGGATTCCGCACTTGCAAGGGCTCTTATGAATCCGTAAAACAACTATAGTCGGCTGACCTTCCCTGAAAGGGGAAGGCAGTTGTGTGTAAAGGAAAGTATATGATTTCATCCTTCTTTAAAGCGCCCAAAGAGGGCACGCTCGAATATAATGTAAAGAAAACCTTTGAAAATCCGCCGACACTTCAATCGAAAAGACTGCTTTTTGTAAAAATAGAGCCGCAGTATGCACAGGATATGTTTGAATACTCCTGCGATGACGATGTTACAAGGTATCTAACCTGGTCAAGCCACTCTTCCCTTAAGGAAACGGAAAGATATATTAAGCTTCTTCAGAAAAAATATGCTTCGGGCGTGTTCAATGACTGGGGACTTGTGTATAAGGAAAACGGCAAATTTATCGGCACGTGCGGCTTTACGTCCTTTGACTATGAAGCAAATACCGCCGAAATAGGGTATGTGCTGTCGAAGAGCTATTGGGGAATGGGACTTGCATCGGAGGCGGCGCTGACGGTGATGAAATTCGGCATTGAAAGCTTTGGCCTTTTGGGCTTTTGTGCAAAATGTATGCAGGGCAACGATGCTTCCTTGCGTGTTATGCAGAAATGCGGAATGACCCTAGAGGGAATATACCGCAACTCAATGTTTATCAAGGGCGAATACAAAACCATTACCGTATGCAGAGCAGATTCGGAACGTATAAAAGAGATTTTGCGCCAAAAGGAGATAACAGTATGAAAGAGCTGTTTGATTTGTTTTTTACTTTTATGAAAATCGGTGCTGTTTCCTTCGGAGGCGGATATGCCATGCTTCCCATACTTACAAGGGAGTTTGTTGATAAAAGAGGCTGGGCAACCGATACCGAGCTTAATGACTATTTTGCAATAGGTCAGGTAACACCGGGTATTATTGCGGTAAATGTTGCAACCTTTATTGGCAATAAGCGTAAGGGCATTCTTGGCGGAGTAATTGCCACGGTAGGTCTTGTGACGGTGCCGGTGATAATAATAACGCTTATTGCGGCACTTCTTACAAATTTTGCGGAAATAGAAATTGTAAAGCACGCCTTTAACGGAATAAGAGTGTGCGTGTGCGTGCTTATTCTCAATGCAATTATAAGACTGTGGAAAAAGTCGGTGCCCGATGTATTTGCGTTTGTAGTATTTCTGGTGCTGTTTCTGCTTTCGGCATTCGGCTCATATCTTCCGCTTCCCTTTAAAATCTCGCCTGTTGCGCTTGTTATAGCGGCGGCTGTTGCGGGAATTGTAATTCAAAGCATGAAAAACGGCAAAAAAGAGAAAGGAGAGGATAAATAATGAGTGCTCTTCTTACTCTTTACCTTGAATTTTTCAAGGTTGGACTTTTCTCTGTAGGCGGAGGACTTGCAACAATTCCTTTCCTTTATGACCTTACCACAAAGTACAGCTGGTTTACCTCAGGAGATGTTGCGGACATGGTTGCAATTTCCGAGTCCACACCCGGCCCTATCGGAGTAAATATGGCAACCTATGCAGGCTATCAGGCATATGGCGTGCTTGGCGGAATTGTTGCAACCCTTGGGCTTGTTTCTCCTGCTATAATCGTAATTTTCATAGTTGCAAAAATTCTCGACAAATTCAAGGAAAACAAGTATGTGCAGTATGCCTTTTACGGTCTTCGTCCTGCATCCATAGGACTTATTACGGCGGCATGCTGGGGCGTTGTCAAAATTGCGCTTGTGGATATGGGTAAATTTTCCGAAACAGGAAAAATCCTTGATTTGTTTGTATTCAAGGGAATAATTCTTGCACTTGTTCTTTTTATTCTGCAGAAGGTTTTCAAGAAGTTGCACCCTATTTTCCTTATTGTAATTGCGGCGGCGGCAGGAATTATATTTAAAATGTAAGATAATTCTGAAAGGTGTATACGATTATGAAAAAGATAATTAAAATTACGGCATTTACACTTGCTTTTGTAATGATTCTGTCGGGAATATGTGCGGTGGGAAGCAAGCTTGCAAAGCAGATTGATATTTATTTCCGCAACATAAAAATTAACATCAACGGCGATGAAATTCTTGAAAAGCAGGCAAGCGGACTTGAAATATACTATGCGGATAACTATGAGCAAAGATGCTCCCAATTTAAAAATTGATTTGTGCTAAGTGATTTATATAATAAATGTAAGGCTCGCCGTCTTTTGACGGCGGGTTTTTTCTGCACTTTTTCTGTCTGCAAATCTGACTATAATAATGGCTAAAAAGTTGCTTTCAGATGTGCAAACCGTAGAAAATGGATTTTGTGTATTGACAAAGAAAATACTCAGGTATATAATTCAAAATTGTTAATTTATGGTGAAAGGAAAATCTTCTTTTATGAAACAGTTTATGCCAATGTTTTTTACAAGTATGAAAACCTACAGTAAGGGGCAGCTTGTAAAGGACGTAATAGCAGGTATTATCGTGGCGGTTGTAGCACTTCCTTTGTCAATTGCTCTTGCAATAGCATCGGGCGTGGGTCCTGAAATGGGTCTTTATACCGCAATTGCAGCAGGCTTTATTATTTCCTTCCTCGGCGGAAGCACCGTTCAGATTGCAGGTCCTACGGCAGCCTTTGCAACTATAGTCGCAGGTATTGTTGTCAAAAGTGGCGTAAGCGGTCTTGCCGTTGCAACGGTTATGGCAGGCGTACTGCTTGTAATTATGGGTATCTGCCGCTTTGGCTCGCTTATCAAGTTTATTCCCTATACCATTACAACGGGCTTTACGGCAGGTATTGCGGTTACAATTCTTGCAGGACAGCTTAAGGACTTTTTTGGCGTTACATATATGCACGGCGAAGCACCCATTGAAACGGTTGAAAAAATCGAAGCACTTGTACATAACTTTTCCACAGTAAATATATGGTCGGTTGTAATAGGCACCATTTGTTTGCTTGTGCTGTTTTTGTTCCCCAAGGTGACAGAGAAAATACCCGCATCCCTTATTGCTGTTATAATCGGCGTTGCGGCTTACAAGCTTTTGCCGGTAAATGTTGTTACCATTGGTGACCTTTATCCCAATATAAAAAGCGGACTTCCGTCCTTTGTAATGCCTGATTTTAGCTTTGCAAATATCAGAGCACTTTTGCCCGACGCTGTGACAATAGCGGTGCTTGCGGCAATTGAATCCCTTCTTTCATGCGTTGTGGCAGACGGTATGGTAAACTCAAAGCACCGTTCAAACACCGAGCTTATAGCACAGGGCGCGGGTAACATAGGCTCGGCACTTTTCGGCGGTATTCCCGCAACGGGGGCAATAGCAAGAACGGCGGCAAACGTCAAGAATGGCGGACGCACACCTGTTGCAGGTATGGTACATTCCGTGGTGCTTTTGCTTGTGCTTATCGTGCTTATGCCTTATGCAAAGATGATACCTATGGCAACAATTGCGGCAATACTTATACACGTTGCCTACAATATGTCCCAGTGGAAGCCTTTCCTCAGACTTGTAAAAACAGCACCCAAGAGCGACATTGCTGTGCTTTCTCTTACTTTTGTTTTGACAGTTGTGTTTGACCTTGTTATAGCAATAGAATTCGGACTTATTGTGACCGCAGCGCTGTTCCTCAAGAGAATGAGCGATGAAAGCAAGGTCAGTAAATGGACTGATGCAAGAGAAGAAAGACACAAGGCAATTCCTGAGGGTGTAAGCGTATACGAAATTTCGGGAGCGCTGTTCTTTGCGGTGGCGGAGTCGCTTAAGCAGGTTGTGACAGATGACCTTACAAAATGCATTGTTATCAGAATGTCAGGTGTAAACAGCCTTGATGTAAGTGCACTTCAGGAGCTTGAAGCACTTGTGCAAAAGTGCGGCAGAGAGGGCGTTGCGGTGGTATTCTCACACGTACAGAGCCAGCCTGTGAAGGTGATGGAAAAAAGCGGATTTGTAAATCTTGTGGGCAAAGATAATTTCTGTAATAACATTGATGAGGCACTTGAAAGAGCAGCAATGCTTGTAAAGTAAATATTTTTCGGAGGCTGTCTTTTAGATGGCTTCTTTTTTTGAAAAAAGGAAAATCGGGTGACTTATCCTTTGTATATGATATAATTATTGCATATCGGAGGTGTCGGATATCATTCGGTGGAAGAATTTGCATACCTTGATAGCCTTGCAGAATGTGCAAAGCGTGTAGCTTTGGTTGCCGTATGGCTGTAATGAGCTTTGAAAAGTAAATGTAAAAATGATGTAAATAGCCATTGATTTTTTTCTCGTATTATGCTACAATATTAAAAAATACATATGAGGTGATATACCGTGCAGCAAATACCCGAAAATCCCAAAAAAGGCAGTGGAAAGGCTATGATAATTATACTTATAGTTCTTTGCGTGCTTGCAGTAATAGCTCTTGCCTGTCTTGTTATAGCAGTTGCGGGCTTTGGAAGTAAAGGAACTGAGCTTTTCGGAGCGACTGATAATTCAGGATACATAACAGTTTACAACCCAGAAACGGGAAAGGCGAAAGAGGTTGACCGTGATATGCTCGGCGAATATTTGAAGCTTGGCTATGTTACGGATATGTCGGCGGTGCAGGACAAAAACGATGCAGGGAAAAATGCCGTGGATGAAATTGTCACTCTTTACAAGCCTGACGGCGAAAGCATAGAGGTTTCATCCGAGGAGGCCGAAAAATTCCTTAAAGCTGAGGATGAAGAGGATAAGTGGTATACCGAGCCTGTAATGTACATTTATAATGTACAGGGCGACAAAAAGGTTATAGGCAAGTCTGAGGAAAATGACTATCTTTATCCCAAAACGGTAAACGAAAATGGCGAAGAAGTTGATTTGGAGCAGACTCCTGAAGAAAAGTGGCACCGTAATCCCGTTGTTATGATGTACTCAGCAAAGGGAAGAACGGTTGTAATCAACGCCGACGAGCAGTATGTCAATCAGTATATAGATGCAGGCTGGTATTTAGACCCCGTAACAACAGTTGCAAAGTATGGTCAGCCAAATACGGTGGTGAAAATTTCCGAGCTTGACAAATACCTTGCAGAAGGCTGGAGAGAGTATGACCCTGCCGAAGCACAGACTTCTCAGGTGTGTGACTATTGCGGTTCAGCAAACCACACAACTTTTTATCACCCAAGATGCCAGTACTGTAACTCTGCTTCTCACACAAGCGCAAATCATTCCTCTTGCTCTGTCTGCGGCTCTACCGCACATAAGACGGCAGGACACCCCAAGTGCTCATACTGCGGTTCAACAAACCACACGTCACACCCGAAGTGTTCAGTATGCGGAAGCTTTGAGCACACTCAGCACCCCAAGCCAAAATGTGATTACTGCGGCTCAACAAGCCACTCAACGCTCGGACATCCCACCTGTTCATGGTGTGGAAGACGCGACCACACAGGGGCTGAGCACGATGCTGTAATTGCGGCAGAACATACGGCTTCACAGGGAAGATAACAATTGCACTTTATACCTTCGGCTTTGAAAAGCTTTGCAGATGGATGGAGCTTTGTAACAGGTTTGGATTTAAGTACTTTGAAATGAGAGAGCGTATAAACAAGGCGATTAAGGAAGCTGTAAGCAAATAATTGAATATAAATAAGGAGCTGTTTTCCTCGAGATAAGGAAGTAACAGCTCCTTGATTTTGTTTTATGCGTTTTTTTTCTTGGCTTGCAAAATCCGTTTTATTATAAATATAACTAAAAATGTTCCGATAAGAATACCTGCACAGTCAATGCACACGTCGTAAAATCTGCCTGAACGTCCTTCTGTCAGCGTCTGGTTGTATTCGTCGCCCACCGACACAAGAATACTTAAGGGTACCGACAGCTTTGCGGCAAAATAATACTTTTCCTTTTTGGTAAGAGTTTTAACAGTGAGAAACATCAGAATGCCGAGACAAGCGTAAATGATTGTGTGAGCAAGCTTGCGAAGGATTGTGTCGTAAATCTGGTCCTTGCTTTTTGGTTTTATTGTTTCGGGCATTGTGTAGTCGTGGTCAAAGACTCTTACAACGCTTTGCGTTACCGCCTGACTTTGGGATGCAGATTTTTCGCCTTCTGTAGAAGAAAAGCTAAAAATCAAAAGCACCCATAATGAGGTTATAACTGTCATTAAGCAAAAAAGCAAAAACAATTTTACGGAAAAAGCTTTGAAATTATTTTTTATGTCAACCATAATTTTGCTTTTTTCTCCCAACTCTTTTTGATTTTACCGTATTTTTATTGTGCCTGAATTCGGTATCCCTTGCTTTCAATTGCGCGGACAATGTCGTTTACGTACTTTCTGCAGATTTCTTCTCCCTGAGCCTCAGCCATAACTCTTATAACAGGTTCGGTGCCGCTTTTGCGAACAAGAATTCTTCCGTTGTCACCAAGCTCTGTTTTTGCTTTTTCAAGAGCCGCTTTTATGTCTTCGTCGTTTAATACGTCATCCTTGTTTGCAACTCTTACGTTGACAAGATGCTGAGGATACATCACGAACTTTTCGCACAGCTTGCAAGAGGGCTGCTTGCTTTCGATAAACACTTCCATTACTTTGATTGCAGTGATAATGCCGTCTCCTGTCGAAGCGTACTTGCGGAAAATAATGTGTCCCGATTCTTCGCCACCAAGAGAAAGTTCGTTTTTGCACATTGCTTCATATACATACTTGTCGCCTACATCAGTCTTGACGTATTCTATACCTTCCTCGTCAAGAGCTTTGAAAAGACCGATGTTTGACATAATGGTGGCAGCAACGGTATTTTTGGAAAGGCTTTCATTTGCTTTCATATACTTTGCACAAAGGTATATGATTTGGTCGCCTGTGAGGACATTTCCGTCACAGTCAACGGCAAGACATCTGTCGGCATCTCCGTCAAAGGCAAAGCCTATGTCAAGCTTTTGGTCAAGCACAAGCTTGCGAAGCCCTTCAATGTGTGTAGAACCGCAGTCTGTGTTTATGTTTACGCCATCGGGATCGTTGTTTATAACATATGTAGTTGCACCAAGGGCATCAAAAACGCTCTTTGCAAGCATCCAGGCACTGCCGTTTGAGCAGTCAAGCCCCACCTTTATACCCTTATATGAGTTAAGGGCAAGTGAAATAAGATAACCTGTGTATCTGTTTCTGCCTGCGGCAAAGTCCACAGTTCTTCCGATGTTTTTTCCCGTTGCAAGGGGAATCTCATCAATTTTGCCGTCAATATACGCTTCAACATCTGCTATAACTGCTTCTGAGAGCTTTTCGCCACGGTTGTTTATAACCTTGATGCCGTTGTCATAGTAAGGGTTATGGCTTGCAGAAATCATGATTCCGCAGTCAAAACCTTCTGTTCTTACAACATATGAAATGCTTGGGGTTGTGGTAACGTGAAGCAGGTATGCATCGGCTCCCGATGCCGTAAGACCTGCAACGAGGGCATACTCAAACATATAGCTTGAACGTCTTGTATCTTTGCCGATAACTATTTTACATTTGTGCTCCTTGCCGTAATACCAGCCTAAGAAACGTCCTACTTTAAATGCATGTTCAACGGTAAGGGTTTTGTTAGCTTCGCCGCGAAAGCCGTCTGTTCCAAAATACTTTCCCATAATTTCCTCCATAAATTATTCAATTAAAAGTGGGGTGAATTCAAGATAGTCGCTTGATGTAAGAAACATCCTTATGCCTATATATTCGTCGTCAAGCTGACTGCTTCTGACGTTGTGAAGGTGACCGTAGTATACTCTTTTGACTCCGTATCTGTACAGCAAATCCACAATGTCCAAATTTATAAATTCGCCGAATACGCAAGGGTAGTGCATAAAGACGATAATTTCTGCATCGGGATACTGCTCTTTAAGTTTATGTGCCTCCTTTAAGGAAAGCTCAAGCCGACCTGTTTCACGCTTGATAATTCTTTCATCCTCGGTTTTTACACCGAACTCGTTAATCCAGCCCCGTGTGCCGCAGATGATTTTTCCTTCTCTGTAATATGCGTTGTTGTACAGAATGTCTATTGTGTTTATGCCGTTTTCGGCAAAAAAGGTATTCATTTTACTTGCCGTCGCCCACCAGTAATCGTGGTTACCCTTAAGGATGATTTTTCTGCCGGGAAGGTTGTTTATAAAGAGCAAATCTTCCTTTGCTTCTTCAAAATCAATGCCCCAGGAAATATCTCCCGCTATTACCACGGTATCGTTGTCGGTGACGGTTTTCTTCCAATTTTCCTCAATACGCAAGGCGTGGTTGTCCCAACTTCTGCCAAAGACATCCATAGGCTTGTCTGTGCTGAAGGAAAGATGGGCATCCGAAAGACAGTAAAGCATCTGTCTTAATCAATCCTCTCCAAAGAGGCGCAAAGCTCTTTAAAGTGCTTGCCTCTCATTTCAAAATTCAAAAATTCGTCAAAGCTTGTCATTGCAGGGGAGAGCAAAACAATGTCGCCCTCTTTTGCAAATGCGCTTGCCTTGTGAAAAGCGTCGTCAAAGCCGCGACAGCTTTCAAAGTGCACTTTTTCACTGTCGTAGCTATCGTTTTCGGTAATGGCTTTTTCCACTTTTTTCTCCTCTGTGTCGTGGGAAACAAATACGGCTCTCACCTTTGAGCATATAACATCCGAAAGGTCGGTAAAGTCAAGATTTTTGTCCTTTCCACCGAGGATGAGGACGATTTTTCTTTTGTATTCGCTTCCGAAAGCACTAAGTGCTGCCATTGTTCTTGCGGGAGACGAGTCAATAGAGCTGTTGTAGTATTTTACGCCATTGTGCTGTGTGACAAATTCAAGTCTGTGCTCAACTCCGCCGAAGGTGGTTGCAACCTTTCTGACGTCCTCCGGGGATACAAAATCGTATGTTGCACCTATTGCTGCCATATAGTTTTCGATGTTGTGCTTCCCGGGAAGAACAATGTCGTCGGTATCGATTATCCTGTTTATACCGCAGTATATTTCGTTGCCGTTAAGATGAAGGTTTCCAACACTGCTTCTGACAGAAAATGTTCTTGTTTTGAAGCCATTCTTTTTAGCTTCGGCACCGAAATTGACAGTAATGTCATTACCGCAGTTGGTTACAAGCACGCCGCCCTCGGGCATATATGTAAAGACAGCCTTCTTTGCTTCGATGTACTCGTCCATATCGGTGTGCCAGTTAAGATGGTTGGGCGACACGTTGGTGACAACCGCAACGTCAGGGAAAGACAGCCTTGAAAAGGGCAGTCCTTCGTTTTCAAAGCGATTGATAGTATGAAGCTGGAAGGACGAAAGCTCAAGCACCGTAAAATCATCGGGGGTGATGTTTTCTATTTCACAAAGTAACGGCTTTCCGATGTTTCCGCCGAGAAACACTTTTTTGCCTGCCGCTTCAAGAATTTTTGCTATAAGCGTTGTTGTGGTGGTTTTGCCGTCGCTTCCCGTTACGGCAATTATCTTTGACGGGCACAGAGAAAGAAAAGCCTCCATTTCGCTGGTGATAATACTGCCCTTTTGCTGAGCTTTCAGTATTTCCTCGCTGTCAAAACGGATTCCGGGACTTTTGAAGACAAGCTCACCGTCAATGTCCTTCAGATAATCTTCGCCTGTTATAAAACGGGCGCCTCTGTCAAAAAGCTCCTTTACTTTAGGATTTATGCGACACAGCTCATCAAAATTCTTGAAATCTCTTGCAACAACTTTTACGCCGTTGTCAAGTAAAAAGCCTATAAGGGGAATGTTGCTGATGCCAACGCCTATTACCGAGGCGGTTTTTCCTTTTAAAAATTTCTTGTATTGCGCAAGGCGCACATTGTGATAACTCAAAGACAAGTCTTCCTTTCGCATAACACTACAATTTATATTATACACTTTTTAATGTAAATAACAATGGTTTTTATGAAAAATTATCAGGATATTTACAAAGATGCTCTCAAAAAAACAAAACAGCTGTTGATTTATGGCTTTTTCGGTGGTAAAATATATGTAAAGAAGGTACACGGAGGACAAGTTATTGTTTTACAGAATATTCGGACCCGAAGGCTATGGAAAAACTTCATATATCTATGACAGGCTGTCCTTATGCGTAAAGGAGCAGAGGAAGGCTTTTCTTGTTGTGCCCGAGCAATGTGCTCTTGAGGTTGAGAAGGATGTAATAAGAAGACTTTCGGGTGCTTCAAACCTTTACGTTGAGGTAATAAACTTCAAAAGATTGTGTAACAGAGTGTTCAGACAGCTTGGCGGACTTACGGGCGTTCATCTTGACGACGGTGCAAAGAAGATGCTTATGCTTGTTACTCTTGACGGTATTTCTCCTATGCTGAAGGAATATCCTACAGGTGCGGAGCTCGACGATTTTTGCAGTAAGGCACTATCCTTTTGCAATTCTCTTAAGGAAAACAGGGTTGCTCCGTCAATGCTTGACAGAGCGGCTGAGGAAATAGAAAAGGAAGAATCGGGAAGTGACTTTGCAAACAAGCTTCACGACCTTGCACTTATAGCCGAAGCCTTTGCATCAAAGCTTGACGAGGTGTGCAACGAAAACTCCGATATGTACGAAAGGCTTTGCAACAAGCTTCGGGAAACACCGTTTTTTGAGGGCTGTGACGTTTTCTTTGATTCCTTTTACGGATTCACTCCAAAAGAGTTTGAAATTATTTCCTTTATAGCCGAGCAAAGCGATAACACCTATGTCACCTTTGCTTGCAAAAAGAGTGAGACGGATAAAATGTTCCACCGCTGTACCTCGGCAGCAAAGACGTGCCTTAAGCTTGCACAAAGCTGCGGCTGCGAGGTTTACGATGTAGAGCTTGAAAAAAATATGCGCCACAGGGTAGACTCAGCTCTTTATGCTTTCGGTGAAGGCTTTAAAAGCGTAAATCTGGGTAGCTTTGAGACAGCGCAGAACAGCGATAAAACCCTGTATCCCATAGTTTGCACGGACATTCACGACGAGGTGAGATGTGCTGCCGTAAATGTACACAGGCTTGTAAGGGACGGCGCAAGATACCGTGACATTGTAATTTGTGCAAGGAATACGCAGGACTATATGGGAATTATTGACACCTCCTTTGAAAAGGCGCAAATTCCCTTGGGGATTGACGTGCACAGACCATTTAGCACAAGTGCTCTTTACGAGCTTGTTCTGTCGGCACTTGAGGGCGCATTCTCCTTTGCCTGCGAGGATATTATAAGGTACATAAAAACAGGCCTTTCGGGACTTGACGAGGAGGAAGCGGACACACTTGAAATATACCTTCGTGTGTGGAATGTATCGCCGTCGCACATTAAACGTGATGAGGATTTTGCAATGAATCCCGACGGCTATGTTGACGGAAATGCCGACGAGTATACTCTGAAGGTAGTGAACAGCGCAAGAAGCAAGGTGTTTATATGCCTTGATTCCCTTAGAAGAAATTTGTCTGAATGCAAAACGGTAAAGGCGTATGCAACAGCGGTGTACGGGCTTCTTACAGATATTAAGAATATAAGCGGCGAAGAAGAATTTTATGATGGTGCGGATGGTGAGACACTTGAGCTTCTTTGCAATATGCTTGACAGTCTTGTTGCCTTTGGGGGTGACGAAAAAATCACCCGTGAGCACTTTGTCACGATTATTAAAAGCTGCGGAAAGGATTACGAGTATTCACACATTCCCGCAAAAAGCGACGAGGTGCGTTTCTCGGATGTTACCCTTATGCGTGCTTCAAATGCAAAGCATATAATTGTGCTTGGTGCCAACAGCTCTGTTTTTCCTGCTTCGGCTAGTGAAGGCTCACTTATCACAGCAAACGAAAGAAAGCTTCTGAAAGATAAAGGAATAGAGCTTGACGGCGACGAGGAGGAAAAGCTTTACGACGAGCTGTTTCTTGCGTACAGCGCTTTTTGCAGTGCTTCGGAAAGCACCTGTGTATCCTATCGTGCCAAAAATCTTTCGGGCGAGGCTCTTTATCCGTCGGTGCTGGTTTCGGCAGTGGAAAAAATCACCGGCAACAAAGCCTCCTTTGTATCGGAGGACGATGAAACGGGACTATGCTATGCAGGCGACGGTTTTCTTTTTGATGAGCTGTGCGTTCTTGACGACGGAGAAAGGAGAAATACGCTGATAAAGTATTTTTCCACGCGACCGGAATATTCTCAAAAGCTTGATGCACTTCTTTCAGGCTTTTCGCAGAAGGAAAAGCTTGATGCAAGTACGCTTCGCCTTATATACGGAAGCAAGCTTGTGACAAGCTATTCACGGCTTGAAAAATTCAGGGGATGTCCTTTTGCACATTTCTGTATCTATACTCTGAATCTTAAGCCTGAGCCTGTTGCGGCGCTTGGCGCATCTGAGGCGGGAAGCATAATGCACGCAGTTCTTGAACATCTTGTGCCGATACTTTGCAAGGAGGATGAAGACGGTGCTCTTGTTGACGAAGAAAAGGCAAAGGAGCTTGTAAAACAGCTTCT
This sequence comes from Eubacteriales bacterium, assembly GCA_045646465.1. GTDB lineage: Bacteria > Bacillota > Clostridia > Oscillospirales > CAG-382 > UMGS1387. The sequence goes on from JAZRKT010000039.1 coordinate 20,509, forward strand.
GTCTGACCATCTTGGCAGTATTTCGGGAATGGAAGAGAAAGGCTTGCCAAGACGTTTTGTGTATCTTTATAACAGACTTTCGCGGCTTTTGAACACTCTTGTGTGTAACATTGTAAGAGAATTGAAGGTAAGTAAATTTGTTCCGTGTGACTTTGAGCTTGATGTGTCGGCAAGCGGACAGGTACATCCCGTACCCATTGATATAGGCTCGGGCTGCAGTCTGTACATTGTGGGAAAAATTGACAGAGTTGACGTATTCAGTAAGGACGGCATAAAATATATACGCATAATCGACTATAAAACAGGCAAAAAAACCTTCAAAATGAAGGACATCGAAAACGGCTTCAACCTGCAGATGCTGCTGTATCTTCAGGCAATACGTCAGGGAGGAGAGGCTTATTACGGTGGCAAGGTTATACCTGCAGGCGTTTTGTATTCAAATGTTGTGTCATCAATGAAAACGCTCAGCCTCGGTGACGAAATTACTGAAGCGGCTACAACTCTCACTTCTCCTGTGTCAAGCGGTGTTTTGCTTGATGAAGAAAGGGTGCTTGCGGCAATGGACAGCACACAGGAAAAGGTGTATCTGCCCATAGGCACCGGCAGCTCTGCAGATTGCTTAAAGAGCCTTGAAGAAATGGGGGCGCTTCTTGACTTTGCAACACAGACCGCTTCTCAGATTGCACGCGAAATATATTCGGGAATAAAGAACGCAAAGCCTTTTGACGGTAAAAGTGCAGGGGTTGATATTGATGCGTGCGCTTATTGCGAAATGAAAGGTATTTGTGCAAAAGAAAAGTGACGGACAAGTCTTTGATTGTTTGTAATAAGAAAAGGGCAGATTTTGAGATCTGTCCTTTTTGTGCTCTAAAGTTGTGTTATTCTGGTTGTGTATGAATTATTTTGCCACAAGCCCAGGCTTCGTCCATAATAATCTCGCCTGCCGACGGAACGGTGATACTTCCAGATAGAGGATTTTTGATACTGTCAATGGGCTTTGTGAGTACGGCATCAACCTCGCTCTTTTCGAAGGCAAGGTCGCATTGGTGCATTTCGCAGTTTATCAGCTTTAAGCCTTTGCAATAGCATAAGGGCTGGGCGCCGATTATTGTGCAGCTTTCAAAGGTGATGTTTTCGCTGTACCAGCCGAGATATTCTCCTTTGACGATGCAGTTCTTTACATATACATTACTAGCATGCCAGAATGCATCCTTTGTGTCGAGAGTGCAGTTTTCAAAGTCTGCATATTCTATGTACTGAAAGGAGTATTTTCCCTTCATTTCAAAATTGGAAAAATGCAAATCGCTTGAACGCATAAACATATACTCGCCCTCGGCTGAACATTTGTCAACGGTAACTCCGTCAACGGACCAGGCAAATTCGGGAGAAACTATGTTGCAACATTCAAGCCTGACGTCGCTGCACTCTCGTAAAGCCTTAACACCGTGTATTTTTGAGTTACATATGTAAATATGCTCTGAGTACCAAAGAGGTGCTCTGCAGGTGTTGCACATCTCGCTGTGCCTTATTGTGAGTCCGTCGTTGTGCCAGAACGGATAGCGTAAAGCAAAGCGGCAGTTGTCTGCGGTTATGCTGCGGCATTCCTTGAAGGCACTTTCGCCGTCGGCAGGACCTTCAAAGCGACATCCGGTCACGGTTAAATCATTTTCGCCGTATAATGCACGTTCTTCGTCAAAGCTTTTGTTTATGATTTTTTTCATCGGTTCACCTGATTTCGTGTTTCTTTACATATATTATAGATATGCGGTAATACTATTTCAATGCATTAAGTGTGAATTTGCATTAATTTGTGCGGTGTTGTGCAAGTTGTACAATTTTGTCACTTAAATATAATGATTTTGATGAATGTCACAAATCGAAAAAAATATCAAAAAAAGTGTTGACATTTGGAAAAGTCTGTGGTAATATATACAAGCTGTCCGCGAGGGGAGCGAGAAAACGCACCGAAAAAAGAACTAAAAAAACTTAAAAAAGTTTTGAAAAAGTACTTGACAAGAGAGATACGGTGTGATATAATGACAAAGCTGTCCGCGAGAGCGGGAAGCGAACGGACCTTGAAAATTGAACAACGAAAGACGAGATATGTTTTAAAAGAAACATAGTACAAAGAATTTAACTCGTACAATTCCTAAAAGAGAGTACACATCATTCATTACGAATGATGAATACCCAAGGAAAAGAAGTAAGAAGAGCAAATCAATAGCTCTAAGAAGTAATTAACTGATACCAAGTATCAGTGAAATAATTTTTTAG
>JAZRKT010000040.1:0-8017 GCA_045646465.1 Eubacteriales bacterium
CTCGAACCCGCCACCTCGACCTTGGCAAGGTCGCGCTCTACCAAATGAGCTAAATCCGCAGGAATTGGTGCCTCCGGTCGGAATCGAACCAACGACACGGGGATTTTCAGTCCCCTGCTCTACCAACTGAGCTACAGAGGCGTTTTCTTTCTCTGTTGCTTGAAGCAGACAAGGGAAAATAAATAAAATGGCGACTCGAATGGGGCTCGAACCCATGACCTCCAGCGTGACAGGCTGGCGTTCTAACCAGCTGAACTACCGAGCCGTGGTTAAAACTTATGAACTTGCAACTGCTTTGTAGTCTTTACTCCCGACTTATTGGTGACAAGACTCATTTTTGTGCACTAAAAGCAACACTCAAACCAAAGCTTCCTGCAAATTCTTTCTTTTTGCTTACTTTATTACTTTCAGCAAAGAAAAAATAAATGGCAGGGGAAGTAGGACTTGAACCCACGGCACGCGGTTTTGGAGACCGCTGCTCTACCAACTGAGCTATTCCCCTGTGTTTCTTCGGGGATTTACTGTGTCGGTACAGCCGTCATTGCAGCCGTGAAACTACCCCGTCAGCGACGATTGCTAAAGTAGTATAACACATGCTTTTCGGTTTGTCAAGAGTTTTTTTCAATTTTTTTATTTTTTTTTGCTGTATGATTTTTAACTAAAAAAAGCAACAAAATATCCTAAAAATCCTTTCAAAACTTGACAAATATGCCCAAAACAGCTATAATATCCATACAAAATTATAAATGAGGCGACAGTATGAAAAAGGTAAAAGATAAAAAATTGGTTGTAGGTGCCGACTTTGCGGGATTTCCTCTTAAAGAAGCCGTATGCGAGCATCTTCGCAAAAAAGGCTGGGAAATCACAGATATGGGTTTTAAGGCTGACTCTGACCCCAACGACACAGACCTTATGTTCCACAGAGTAGGACTGAGAGTAGGTGCAATGATTTCAGAGGGTGAATTTGAAAGAGCGCTTCTTTTCTGCGGTACGGGAATGGGTATCCACATTGCCGCAAGCAAGTGTCCTCACGTGCACGCAGGCGTAGTTGAAAGCGTTCCTGCAGCTTTGCGTGCAATTATCGGCAATGGCGTTAACGTGCTTGCAATGGGCGCTTTCTATGTTGCTCCCGCAATGGGCTGCGACATTGCAGACGCATATCTTAATGCAGAGCTTGGAAGTGGCTACGAATGGTGGAAGAATTTCTACGAATTCCACAAGCTTGCAATTGACGAGCTTGAAGCATTTGATTACGAAGAATACAAGAAGAACGGCTTCAAGGTTAACAAGCTCGGCGACTTTCCATTAAAGCTTGAAACAAAACCCGAATAAATCAGCTTACAATTATATTGTTAGGCGTTTACGTTTTTATATGCGTAAGCGTCTTTTTTTTGCAAATTTTAATGTTTTTTGAAAATTTGCGTTCATTTGCAGTAAAATGTAACGATAATTTTAACAAGTTAGCAAACTAAATTACAAATTGTAAACTCAATGTTCATTTTGTTGTCGTATAATATTATGTAATATTTCTATTTTGAAAGATTGAGGACACACAATGCTTACACTAGATAAAATCTATCATGCTTCCTTTGTGCTTAAGGATGTCATCAGACACACCGAGCTTGTACGCACGGAAAAAATCAATCCAGACTGCGAGCTGTACTTAAAGCCCGAAAACCTGCAATTCACCGGTTCCTTTAAGCTTCGCGGCTCCGGTTATATGATTTCCCAGCTCAGCGACGAGGAAAAGAGCCACGGCGTTATTGCCTGCTCTGCGGGAAACCACGCTCAGGGCGTTGCTCTTGCCGCAACAAAGTACGGCATAAAGAGTCTTATCTGCCTTCCTGACGGCGCTCCCATTTCCAAGGTCCAAGCAACAAAGGGCTACGGCGCCGAGGTTTGTATGGTACCCGGCGTTTACGATGATGCCTATAACAAAGCAATTGAGCTTCGCGACAAAGAAGGCTACACCTTTGTTCATCCCTTTGACAACATCGACGTTATTGCAGGGCAGGGAACAATCGGTCTTGAAATTTTAAACGAGCTGTCTGATGTTGATGCAATTGTAGTGCCCATCGGCGGCGGCGGACTTATAAGCGGTGTTGCTTTTGCCGCAAAAAAGTTAAAGCCCGACATAAAGGTTTACGGTGTTCAGGCAGCAGGCGCACCCAGTATGTTCAATTCCGTAAAGAAAGGCAAAATAGAGCGTTTAGAGAGCGTTTCCACCATCGCCGACGGTATTGCCGTAAAGCAGCCCGGCGAAAACACCTTTAAGCTTGTTTCGGAATACGTTGACGAAATTGTAACCGTAACCGAGGACGAAATATCTTCTGCCATCCTTACTCTTATTGAGCAGCAAAAGATGATTGCCGAGGGTGCAGGTGCCGTTTCGGTTGCTGCGGTTATGTTCAACAAAATTCCCGTCAAGGGCAAAAAGGTTGTGTGTGTGGTATCGGGAGGTAATATTGACGTTACCATTCTTTCACGCGTAATAAAGAGAGGTCTTATGAAATCAGGCCGTCTTTGCAGTCTTGTTATTGAGCTTATGGACAAGCCCGGTCAGCTTCAGAACGTTTCAAGAATTATCGCCGAGTGCGGCGGCAACGTAACAGGCGTTCATCACGAAAGAGCCAGCGAAACCACCGACATCAACGGCTGTTTCTTAAGAGTAACCCTTGAAACCAAGAACCACGAGCACACAGGACAGATTGTTAAGGCTCTTAAGGACTTCGGCTTTAAAATTATAGAATAATATCGGAGGAAATACAAATGGAAAAAGTATACACAAGCAAGGCTCCCGAGGCTCTCGGTCCTTATACACAGGCAATAAAGGCAGGCGGATTTGTTTTCACATCGGGACAGATTGCTATAAACCCCGAAACAAATGCCGTAGTTGAAGGAGGCATTGCTCAGCAGGCTGAGCAGGTTTGCAAGAACCTTTGCGAGGTTCTTAAAGAGGCAGGCTCATCTATTGAAAAAGCTGTAAAAACAACTTGCTTCCTTGCAGATATGGCTGATTTTGCGGAATTCAACGAGGTTTACGGCAAGTACTTCACATCAAAGCCTGCAAGAAGCTGTATTGCGGCAAAGACTCTTCCCAAAAACGTACTTTGTGAAGTAGAAGTTATCGCAGAGGCATAAAACAGTAAATTTATTTACGGCATACTCCAATCCGAGGCACCGCAAAAGTCAGGAGATATTTAAAATGAGAATGAATTTCGTAAGAAAGCTGCCCATTCCTATGGATATCAAAGCACAGTACCCCTTAAAAGCAGAGTACGAAGAAAAGAAAAAGCTTTTTGACAGCAATGTTGAAAAGGTTTTTACGGGTGAATCCGACAAGCTTATACTTGTTATCGGTCCTTGCTCTGCAGACCATGAAGACTCTGTGCTTGATTATATTTCACGTCTTGCAAAGATACAGGAAAAGGTAAGCGACAAAATTCTGATTATTCCCAGAGTTTACACCAACAAGCCCCGTACAACAGGCGACGGCTACAAGGGTATGCTTCACCAGCCTAATCCCGAAAAGGACTCTGATATGCTTGAGGGCATCATAGCAATAAGACGTTTACACACGAGAGTTATTGAAGAAACCGGCTTTTTTACTGCGGATGAAATGCTTTATTGCGAAAATTACAGATATCTTTCCGACCTTCTTTCCTACGTTGCCGTAGGTGCAAGAAGCGTTGAAAACCAGCTTCACAGACTTACCGCAAGTGGCATGGCCGTTCCTGTAGGCATGAAAAATCCCACGGGCGGCGACATTTCCGTTATGCTTAACTCAATAACTGCGGCTCAGCACTCCCACACCTTTATTTACCGCGGCTGGGAGGTTGTTTCGGAAGGCAATCCCCTTGCTCACGCAATCCTCAGAGGTTATGTAAACAAACACGGTCAGTCACTTCCCAATTACCACTACGAAGACCTTATCCACCTTTACGAAGCATATTCCGCAAAGAACCTTCAGAATCTTGCTCTTGTCGTCGATGCCAACCACGCAAACTCAGGCAAAAAGCCTCTTGAACAGGTTCGCATCTGCAAGGAAGTTCTCCACAGCTGCCGTCACAATACCGACATCAAAAAGATGGTCAAGGGCTTTATGATTGAAAGCTACATCGAGGACGGTGCTCAGAAAATCGGCGAAGGCATTTACGGTAAGTCCATCACCGACCCCTGCCTCGGCTGGGACAAGACAGAACGTCTTATTCTTGATATGGCAGATTTGCTTTAATAATCAAATAGTATTCTTATACCGCTTGTATTTTTGGTACAGGCGGTTTTTTGTACTCTTTTTTAATGCTTCAAATAAAAGCTTTGGTGTAGTAATTAACAAAAATCTGTGACATAGTAACTATACCACACTGTCGGACAGCAAAGAAAGCTCTTAATAATATACTTTCATAAACTTAACCGTGAGCAGTTTGATTTTGGAACGGGATATTGATTTTTTTAATAGTTTGTGGTATCATAATTACAGAAATTATAAATATAAAGGGTGATACTATGAGCTTAAACGAAACACCAAGCGCCTTTCGCTCACATATAGGCTTTTTCGGACGGACAAATGCAGGCAAGTCAAGCCTTGTAAACGCCATTACAAACCAGCAGTTATCCATCGTTTCTCCTATTTCAGGAACAACCACCGACCCCGTTAAAAAGGCAATGGAGCTTTTGCCCTTCGGACCTGTAGTAATTATTGACACACCCGGATTCGATGACGAAAGCGCCCTTGGCGGACTGCGTATGAAAAAAACCAAGGAAACCATAGCAAAATGCGACCTTGCCGTACTTGTTTCTTCGGCAAAGGATGGTCTTTCCGAGACAGACACCACCCTTATTGAGCTGTTCAGAAACAGGGGAGTGCCATACGTTATTGTTTACAACAAGGCAGACGAAAGCGACAAGGAAATTTCCACGGAGGAAAACGCCGTTTACACAAGTGCCGTGGATAACAAAGGCATTGACGAGCTTAAAGCACTTATGGCAAAGGAACTGTCAAAAAACGCCTCTGTTGAAAAGCCCATAATTTCAGACCTTGTAAGTCAAAATGACCTTATAATTTTAGTTGTTCCCATAGATTCCTCTGCGCCCAAGGGCAGGATTATTCTTCCACAGCAGCAGGTTATCCGTGACGGACTTGACGCAGGCGCCGAAATAATGGTAGTCAAGGAAACAAGCCTTGAGCACACCCTTAAAACAATAGGACGAACACCCAAGCTTGTTATTACCGACAGCCAGGTCTTCGGCAAAGTGATGAAAATAGTTCCCCGTGAAATTGCGCTGACCTCCTTTTCCATTCTTATGGCACGCTTCAAGGGCTTTCTTGACGGTGCGGTAAATGGTGCAAAGGTGCTTGACAATCTGGCTGACGGCAGTAAAATTCTCATTTCCGAGGGCTGCACACACCACAGGCAATGCGAGGACATCGGCACCGTCAAGCTTCCGGGCTGGATAAAGGATTACTGCAAGAAGGATGTGGAATTTTTCTTTACTCAGGGTACGGATTTCCCCGAAGATTTGTCGGAGTTTGACGTAGTTATCCATTGCGGCGGCTGTATGCTTACCGAAAGAGAAGTCATCCGCAGAAGAAAACAGGCAGAATATCAGGGCATACCCTTTACAAACTATGGTACGGTTATTGCAAAAATCAACGGAATACTTGATATTTCCACCGAGTTTCTTTCTTTGAAAAAATAGTTTTTAACGCACTCTCTTATATGAGGGTGCGTTTTTTACAAAAAAATCCCATACACCTCTTAAAAGATGTATGGGAGAATTTGTGTTTCGTTAAAGGTTAGATAACTCTTACTCTTACAACATTTTCGATAGCAGAAAGCTTATCTGCAATGTCAGCAGGCAAATTGCCCTTAACCTCAAAGAGTGAATAAGCGTTTTCCTTCTTGGATGCGTTAACCATATTTTCAATGTTGATTTTGGCATCCGAAAGAATTGTGGAAAGCTGAGCGATGATGGAAGGAACATTCTTGTGAAGAACGCAGATTCTTGCATCGCCTGTATGAGGCATTGAAACGTTAGGGAAATTAACACTGTTTTTGATGTTACCGTTTTCAAGGTAGTCAACAAGTTCGTGAGCTGCCATAACAGCACAGTTGTCTTCGGATTCGGGTGTGGAAGCACCAAGGTGAGGAATTGCAACGATGCCGGGAACACCAATTGTTTCTTCTGTGGGGAAGTCAACAACGTATGCACCAACCTTACCGTCAGCCAATGCCTTCTTGATGTCAGCAGCGTTTACAAGGTCTGCTCTTGCAAGGTTAATGATTCTTACGCCGTCCTTCATCTGAGCGATAGTGCTTTCGTTAATCATACCCTTTGTATCAGGTGTTGAAGGAACGTGTACGGAAATGTAATCACACTTTTCGTAAATTTCGGAAAGTTCCTTTGCGTGATTGATAGTGCTTGAAAGCTTCCATGCAGCATCAACGCTGATGAAAGGGTCATAACCATATACTGTCATGCCAAGTGCTTCTGCAGCATTTGCAAGAAGAGCACCGATAGCACCAAGACCGATAACACCTAAGGCCTTTCCTGCAAGCTCTGGACCTACATATGCGCCCTTGCCCTTTTCAACTGCTTTTGCAACGTCCTCTGTAAGAGTGGATGCCCAGTTGATACCGTCTACAATCTTTCTTGAACCCAGAAGAAGCGCACATATTGCAAGCTCCTTAACTGCATTTGCATTTGCACCGGGTGTGTTGAATACAACAATGCCCTCGTCTGCACACTTGTCAACGGGAATGTTGTTTACACCTGCGCCTGCTCTTGCTATAGCAAGTAATTCTTTGTCAAATTCCATTTCGTGCATGGACGCACTTCTTACCATTATAGCCTCGGCGTTATTTACATCCTCGCCTACAACGTATGTATCCTTGCAGAAAATATCTGTTCCGCATTTTGCGATTTTGTTGAGTAATTTAATTTTGTACATTTTGTTTCTCCTAATAGTTAGTTTATGTTAGGCAGGTACGGTCGCTTTCTTGAAAGAAAGCTCCGCAAAGATCTTTATTTTGGCTGTCGCCGTTGTTGAATGGACTTTTTAAATATATTCAATGAATACTTCCGCTCGGCAACAAAAGGCAATAATTACACCAACGGTTTGAACCTTCAAAATTCGCTGTCGGGCGTTCCAGACTCTTTTCAGCAAAGAAAAAGTAAGTTATGCGTTAGCTGCTTCAAAAGCCTTCATAAATTCAACGAGCTTCTCAACGCCTTCCTTGGGCATTGCGTTGTAGATGGAAGCTCTCATACCGCCAACGCTTCTGTGACCCTTAAGGTTGGAAAGACCCGCTGCTTCTGCTTCCTTACAGAACTTCTTATCAAGGTCAGCATCGCCTGTTACGAAGCATACATTCATTATTGAACGACACTTCTTATCGGCAGTAGCCTTAAAGAGCTTGGAAGAGTCTATGTAATCGTAAAGGATATCTGCCTTTTCTTCGTTTCTCTTCTTCATAGCTTCAAGTCCGCCGTTCTTAAGCGCCCACTTGTATACAAGACCTGCAACGTAGATAGCGTAGCAAGGAGGAGTATTGTACATAGAATCATTTTCAGCCATTTCCTTATAGCTGAGCATAACGGGAGTAAATTCCTTTTCAGCACCGAGAAGGTCTTCTCTGATGATAACAACTGTAAGACCTGCGGGAGCCATATTCTTCTGTGCACCTGCATAGATAACACCGAACTTTGTTACGTCAACGGGCTCGCTTGTGATGCAGGATGACATATCTGCAACGAGAACCTTGTCGCCCACATTTGGAACTTCGGGATATTTTGTACCAAAAATGGTGTTGTTGTAGCAAACATGTACATAGTCTGCATCTTCTCTTACCATATCGGGTGTGATTTCAGGAATATAAGCAAATGTTCTGTCTTCGGAAGTTGCAATACACTTGGCATCGCCGTACTTCTGTGCCTCCTTATATGCCTTCTTTGAGAACTGACCGGAAACTACATAGTCTGCCTTACCGGTTTTCATCAGATTAAGTGGAACAGC
>JAZRKT010000041.1:0-15584 GCA_045646465.1 Eubacteriales bacterium
GGTGAAGCTCAGCCAGCCGTTGAAATCTTCATAGTATCCCAAAACCGCTTCCTTGCTTTTCTCGGTGACCCTTTCAAAATAGGCGTTGTGCTGGAGCTTTATCAATACAAGCGGATTGTTTTCGTAGCGGTATTCACGGTATATGGTGTAGTCCTGAAATCCGTCGCTTACATATCCCGAAGAGTGGGTGTACCGAGGCAGACTTGCAACGGCGTGTCCTTCAAACAGCAGTCTTACCGCTTTAATGAGAAGATATGCGCAAATGCAGAGAACCACCGCCAGTATTGAAAATAATAATGCTTTTTTCTTCCTTGTCAAGTCAGCCAGCCTCCCATTCCAGAACATCCCACACCTGATAGTTAAGAGCCTTGCAAATGGCATCAAGGGTGGAAAAACGTACCGCCTATTTGTGTTTTCAGTTTATCACTTAAATTTACGGTTGTCAATATATAAACGATAAAACGCTTGATTGATACTGAAACACACGGATGCAGAAAAGGCGAGAGATCTTCATTTGAAGCCGTTAATAGAAGAATAATTACAGTATCCGAACAGACTGAAGTGCCGGAGAAGGAAGCTTTGCAAAGCTTTAGGTTTTTCAAAATTTAAATGTTGAAACAGGAAAACAGCGCAAAAAACACAAAAAAATCAAAAAAAGTATTGACAAACCGTTTTTGTTGTGGTATACTGTACAAGCTGTCCGAGAGGGAGCAACAATAAATAAGGAAAGATGGCTGAGCTGGTCTAAGGCGCACGACTGGAAATCGTGTAACGGCTAATACCCGTTCCAGGGTTCGAATCCCTGTCTTTCCGCCATAAGACGGTACTGATGCAGTATCGTCTTTTTGTTTTGCAAATCATAGGGATTCGAACCCCGAGGGGGCACGGAGCGTAAAAAAACAGCATGTTACTGCTGTTTTTTAGCGAAGTGGTGCGAGACGTGTTACCGCAAAGCGGTCGTCGAGCAGTATGTATGCGAAGCAGACATATCCCTGTCTTTCCGCCATAAGACGGTACTGATGCAGTATCGTCTTTTTGTTTTGCAAAATCATAGGGATTCGAACCCCGAGCAGTATGTATGTTAAACAGTGGGTAGTACTTTCATACGAAAATCTCCACCTCTCCACCTTGACAAGATTTCCATAGTTTTTGTTTTTAGAAAAAGTGTCACCTATCATTGACAATTGTACAAGCAAAAGTTAATAAATTCCTTGCTGCTATTGACAAAAGAAAATGCTTGTGCTATAATTAAATGAATAATTTTGTAATTAGAGCATTTGGAGATGGTGAAATGAACAATAACAAAATCGAAATTAAACAGATGCAACTGCAGGATCTAGTGGCACTAATGCTGTCAAAGTTTTACATAATTCTCATACTTGCACTTGCAGGTGCGATACTAATGTTCGCAAGAGTAAAGTATTTTACTCATGATGCATATATTTCTGAGGGTGCACTTGTTGTAAGTAATATTACAGAGGATATTCTTAAATCCAAAAACTATCTTACAAGTTCAGATATGGACTCTTCAAGATCTCTCAGCGCTTCGTGTAACGAACTGCTCCTTAGACGCGGTTTTTTTGAAATAGTAAGCAAGGACATTGGTGGTAAGTTCTCTGCAAGGCAGCTTAAAAGGATGGTATCCATTTCCGCCGTAAATGAAACGGAGGTTTTAAGCGTTGCGGTAGCTGCCGGCTCAAAGGATGATGCATATCTTATATGCGGAAGCGTAATTAAAAATGCTCCCATGTGGATTGAGTCTATATACGATCTTGGCGTTGTCAAGAAGGCAGATGATGCGTATTATCCCGATGCTCCTGTATCAAAGAATACAAGTGCAAAGGTGTTTGTGGGATTTTTTGCAGGTGCGGTGCTGGGTGCACTTATCATACTTATAGCCAACTTCTTTGACGATAAAATCAACAGAGGCTCTGATGTTACCGAAAGATATAACATTCCCGTTCTCGGCGAATTCAATCAGTGAGGTATGGCAAAATGAATAACGTAAAGAAACATAAAAGTACGACTACAACAAATATGGCAAGAATTCTTTCTGATAAATCTGATTTTAACACGACCGAAACCTTTAAGTCGGTAAGAACAAATATAATGTTTTCTCTACCAAAATCCGATAAGGCAAAGATGATTACCGTATCAAGCGCCTGTCCCGGAGAAGGCAAGACCACAACGGCAATAAACCTTGCAATTACTTTTGCACAGATTGGTGTAAGAACACTTATTGTAGACTGCGACCTGCGTAAGAGCCGTGTTCACAGATACCTCAGCATTGAAAGAGGTGTGGGACTTTCCAACGTGCTTTGTGGGTTTGCATCCTTCAACGATGCGGTAAGACGGGAAGTAAGACCTAACCTTGACTGCCTGACCTCGGGTGAGCTTCCTCCAAACCCCTCGGAACTTTTAGTATCAAAGGAATTTCTAAATTTTATTGACAATATTTCCGAATGTTACGATTACGTAGTTTTTGATACACCTCCCATAGATGTTGTAACCGACGCGGTGGTGGTTTCAAAGGCTACTACGGGACTTGTTTTAGTTCTTAGAAAGGGAATTTCGACATTTACTATGATGGATAAGGTCGTAGAGTCGGTTTCCAATTCCGATATTAACATTCTTGGTGTTATTTTCCTCGGAAGTACGGAAAAGAAGCGTCCCTATAAGTACGGCTATAAAAGTAAATATGTTTATGAGTATTCTGATAATTCGGATGCTTTGAATGAATAATTATGATTGATATTCATACCCATCTTTTGCCGTGTGTGGATGACGGTGCCGACAGCGTTGAAGCATCCCTTGAAATGCTTAAATTTGCTAAGGAAAACGGAGCACATACCGTGGTGGCAACACCTCATTTTTATACAGGACGTATTGAAGTTGAAGCTTTCCTGGAAAAGAGAGATGGGGCGCTAGAACGTGTTTTGCAAAGGATGTCGCAACAGGATTATCCACGCCTAGTAACGGGTGCTGAGGTTTATATAAATTGCGACATTTCGGAAATGGATGGCATTAAGAAGCTTTGTTATGAAAATACCGATTATATGCTTCTTGAAATAGCAAGAGACGTAAAGCTGTCGGTACTTTCAGAATGGATATACAACCTTACAATTGCAGGAATAAGGCCTGTGATTGCACACATTGACAGATATTATGAGTATAAAAAAATTATGCAGGAACTGTGCGGAATAGATGTTGTATATCAGATAAATTCTTCTGGATTTCTTGGATTTCTTTCATCTGCAACGATAAAGGATATTGTAAAAAGACATAGTAATTTTGTTGTTGGCTCAGATATGCATAATATGATCTCAAGACAGTTCAATATGCATAAAGCATATGAAAAAGCAAAGAAAATGTTTCCGCATAATGTCGACGAGATGTTTGAAGAGGGCGCAAAAAAGATACTTGAAAACAAGCCTTTTGAGCTTTAAGGAAGTGTTTTTTATGAAAAAGCTTGTACTTGCAGTAGCCCTTGTGCTAGTACTTTCGGGATGTAATAAAAACAATTTTCCCGTCATTTCCGAAAACCAACCGTTGCAGACGGTTACCGAAACCGAAAGTGAAGAAAACGCAAGTATCCGATACATTGAAACTAAGCTGTATTTTCCTGATGAAGAGGCTCTAAAGCTTCACGGTGAATCTCGGCAGGTAAGGGCTGATATGAGTGACTGCTTAAAAGCAAGAAAAATACTTGAAATGCTCTTTGACGGACCCCAAAGCGAAAATCTTTGCCCGTCTTTAAGAGGTAGCTGCTGCGTAAATTCCATTGAAATTGCCGACAGAATCTGTACGGTTGATGTCGCTCAGGCGTTTGTAGAGAATAACACAGGAGGCTCTGCTCAGGAAAGCTTTGCTATAGGCTCAATTGTAAATTCTCTTTGCGAGCTTGACTCGGTGGAACGTGTAAAAATCAATATCGACGGTAATGAAAACGCAGAATTCGGCGGTCATTTTATGCTTGATGCTGCCTTTGAGCAAGGAAGCTTTTCACACGTAATGGAATAATGATAGGCTGCCTTTTGGCAGCTTTTTTGGTTACAAGAGAATAAACATCACCGCCAAAGCCGAAGCAATAAACAGTAGTACGGCAAAGATGCAGGCAACGATTATAAGTGCTTTCTGCCTTTGTTTTTTTATGCTCATAAAAACTCCTTTTAAGTGCTTTTTTGTGATAAGAATATTAACCTTGATATAATAATTTAAGTGACACAAATCAATGATTTTATGACTGTAAAATGGAAACGTTCTGTCTAATTACAGTAATGTAATGTTAGCATTCCCAAAAGACGGCACTTCAAACGGTAAATGAGCATTTTTTCAAGGTCATAACTGTTACCTGCTTTTTCAAAAAACAATAATTGTATTTTTTTTAATTACCGCACAATCCTTGAAAATTCTATAAATACCGTTCTCTTTAACTTATTTTTCTTAAAATCAACAAGACTTGATAATATATTGATGTTAAAATTGTGATGAATACAGGAGGTGGATGCTGTGAAAATAATGCTTAATCCCGATAAAGAAATAGTTGAGACGGTAAAAGAAGGGCTTAAACGTACCGGTGGATTTTGTCCGTGTAAAAAAGAAAGAACGGAAGATAATATTTGTATGTGCAAAGAATTCAAGGAGCAGACAAAGGATCCAAATTTTGAAGGCTATTGCCACTGTATGCTGTATTATAAATCATTGAAGGATTAGGAGGAACTAAAAATGGCAGAAGTAAAGCTTACGGCAGATAATTTTGAACAGGAAGTTCTGAGGAGTGATATTCCTGTAATTGTAGATTTCTGGGCAACCTGGTGCGGCCCCTGTAAAATGATAGCACCCAATCTTGAACAGCTTGCAAAGGCTAATGAAGGAAAAATCAAGGTAGGGAAGGTAAACGTTGACGAAGAAGCGCTTCTTTCGGCAAAATACGGAATCGTAAGCATACCCACGCTTATGCTCTTCAAGGACGGACAGCTTGTAAAGACGGAAGTGGGCTATATGAATATGCCTCAACTTGAAGCTTTCGCCGAGGTTTAAGAGAGAAAAATACCGCCTGAGGCAATGCACATCGGGCGGTTAAAACAGACAGTGGAAATATTTTTGAAAAATGCTAAAAAAGCACTTGACAAGCAGGCTTTTTTGTGTTAAAATATCATACGTTGAGTCGCAATAAGACTATCACGTACGGAGAGGTGTCCGAGCGGTTTAAGGAGCTGGTCTTGAAAACCAGTGATGCTGAAAGGCACCGTGGGTTCGAATCCCACCCTCTCCGCCACTCTTTCCAAATTTAATGTTTTGAATTTCACCTGCAGAAGTACTCAAGTGGTGAAGAGGCGCCCCTGCTAAGGGTGTAGGTCGGGTAACCGGCGCGAGAGTTCAAATCTCTCCTTCTGCGCCAACAAAAAAGTCACTTTTGTCTACCGACAAAGGTGGCTTTTTTGAATGATGTTTGCCTGACGGCAAATGATGTTGGCATTGCCAATGATGACGGCTTCGCCTAATGATGTGTGGCTTCGCCACATTTTATAGCAAACATCGCATCATTGCGAGTGAAACGAACAACATCATTATGCGTAGCATAACATCATATCGCCAAAGGCGATGCATCATTGGAATGTGTAAAGACTTGTGATATAATGATTTCATTGAAGATGAAATCAATGAATTGCATTTCGTGCATTATAAAGGAAATTCAATTAGCTTGGCATCTAAATTGTTCATTGATTCTATAATATTTGAAACAGAGCGAATAATAAAAGAAGGTTTTAAAGTGCTGAATAAAGTAAAAAAGACAAATTTCTTTATTTTTTGCAAATACTCCGTAGCAGGGATAATCAATACTCTGGTAGACCTTGTGACATTCTTTGTTATGTGCGACGTGTTGAATTTTGCTGAGATTACGTCAAATGTTGTGGCATACCTGTGCTGCGCCACCTCCAGCTATCTGATTAACTCACGCTATGTTTATAAAGAGAACGGATATACATTAAAAAGATACTTTCAGTTTGTAACGGGAAATTTTACCGTACTTATAATTTCCACCGTGGTAATAGTTTTTGTATCAGATTTTGTGACACTGAAACTTTTGGCAAAGCTTGTGGCAATGCCTGTTACAATATTGTTGAACTTCACAATACAGCGCTTTCTTATATTCAGAATAAGTGCCGATAAGCAGATAAAGGACTGATGCTTTTAAGGAATATTTCTGCAATGACATCGTTTATATTACATTGGAATTAACTTTAAGCTTGTTGAGAGTATGGATAGTGGCGAAACGGTAGAGCTTTAAATTTAATAAAAAAAGGAGCTTTTTCAACTAAGAAGAAGCTCCGTCTTTATGTTCAGTTGTTTTAGAGATACTCTCTAGGAGTAATTCCCATAACCTTTTTGTAAATGCTTATAAAATAATTTCCGATAGCCACAGCATAAAGGGCATAGTAATAAGACAAAACATCGTTGTAACACCCACAAGCCTTGCCGCAAGAGCAGAGTCGTTGTCGTAAACCTCGGCAAGTACGGCTGTGTTGGCAGCAGAAGGTGCGGCACACATTGTAAGACCTGTAATTGCAAGATAAGAGGGCAGAGATAACAGCCTTGCAAATATAAGCATTATTGCAGGCACAATAACAAGCTTTAACACAGAAAACAGATAAACCGACGGGTGTGAAAGAATTTTAATAAGCTTCATATCCGCAAGAAGACTGCCAATAATAATCATTGACAACGGAAAGGTCATATCGCCAATCATAGATAAGCCGTCCTTGAGAGTGGACGGAAGTGCCGTTCTTGTAAGGAAAAGAGTCATACTTACAAGCACCGCAATAAGGGCAGGATTGTAAATAAGCTTTTTCCAGGGAAGCTTGCCTTTTTCGGGATTCATAACAACTATTCCGTGAGTCCAGTTGAAAAGATTGAATACCGTTGTGAAAATAACACCGTAGAATAAACCTTGCTGGGTACCGAAAATTGCCATCATAATGGGGTAGCCCATATAACCGCAGTTGGCATAGGTAAGAGCAAAGGAATAAACACTTCGGCTTTTGTGGTCCTTGTTCTTCATAAAAATAATGTGTGACACAATTGCCATAACAGAGTGTATGACTATTGACAGAATAAACACGAAGGCTGCAACCTTAAGAGTTTCGCTGCTGTACTCCATTTGCAGGGAACAAATGATAAGACAGGGATTTGTGATATAGGCAAGCATATTTGATAAGGATTTTGTGCTTTTTCCGTCAACAATTTTGCTTTTTTTGCAGATGTAGCCTGCAATCATAGCGATAAACAGAACAATAATTTTCTGTAAAACTCTGATGCTGTAGTTTCCCATTATTTTTCTTCCTTCTTTTCACCTTCGCAAAGACCGCCCGTAAAGTAGCCTGCGAGATTAAGAGTTTTCTTGCCGTCCTCGATTTTAAAGCCAAGAGCCTTGGAAAGCTTTTCGTCGTCGCCTGTGTAGATTACATTTTTTGCACCCTTCAGGTCAAGGAAGTTGAGAGCCGCCTTGCCTAAGAGAAATCTGTCAATGTAGTCGTCATAGCCGTCAATAAGGCTCATAAGATAGATGTAGCCTACCTCGCCCTGAGGCTTGACATAGGCTGTACCCACAAATCGTCCGGCATTTCTTGCAGCTATTACGTAACAGCCCTCCTCGGGAATAATACCAAACATTTTTGTATATTCTTCACGCTCATAAGAGGTGTATACAGGTTTTATTTCCAACATATTCTTTACCTCATTAAGACATATTCTTAAGAATACTGATTTCGTTGTAGTTCATATATTTCCACTTGCCGGGTCTTAACATACCGATAGTAAGCTCGCCCACAGCAACTCTTTTAAGACGTGTAATTGTAAGCTCTGCAATTTCGCACATCTTTCGTATCTGCCTGTTTCTGCCTTCGGAAAGGACGAATTTAAGAATTGTCGAGCCTTCCTTGCGCTCAATAATGGTTACCTTTACAGGCTTTATTTTGTAGCCGTCAAGCTCCATAGGTCCGTTTAAAATCGCTAACTTTTCAGGGTCGATTTCACCTTTGATTTTTACGTGGTAAATCTTTTCAACGTGGTGCTTGGGGTGCATTAGCTTGTTGGCAACCTCGCCGTCGTTGGTGAGAATAAGCAAACCCTCCGAGTCCATATCAAGTCTTCCGCAAGGATAAACACGCACAGGCAAATCCTCCAAAAGCTCGGGGATGCACTTTCTGCCTTCCTCGTCGTTCATAGTTGTAACATAGCCTCTCGGCTTGTATAGCATAACGTAAACCTTCTTGTTGCCGCCTTCAACAAGCTTTCCTTTGTATTCAACGGCATCCTCGGCAGGATTGATTTTCATACCGATTGTCGCTTTTTCGCCGTTAACCTTGAAGTGACCAAGCTCAATTTCCTTTTCCGCCGCCCGCCTTGACATAAGACCGCAGTCGGAAATGTATTTCTGTAATCTCATTTCTTCCATAATAAAAACCTCGTTAATAAAAGACAGGCGAAGGTTTTATGTCCTCCGCCCGCCGTAGATGCCTTAAATTAGAAGCAGTCTTTTCTTGAAAGATTGAGTCTGCCCTTGTCGTCGATTTCAAGTACCTTAACCTTGATTTCGTCGCCTACGCTTACAACGTCTTCAACCTTTTCAACACGCTTTGCGTCAAGCTTCGAGATGTGAACAAGACCTTCCTTGCCGGGAGCGATTTCAACAAATGCACCGAAGGACATAATTCTTGTTACCTTACCTGTGAATACTGCGCCGGGTTCGGGATCAAATGCAATTGCTTCAACAAGTGCCTTAGCCTTGAGACCTGCGTTCTTGTCAACAGCTGCAATAAATACTGTGCCGTCGTCTTCAATGTCAATCTTTGCGCCTGTTTCAGCTGTGATAGCCTGAATAACCTTGCCACCCTTACCGATAACATCGCCGATCTTTTCGGGGTCGATGTTGATGGTAATCATTTTGGGAGCAAATTCGCAAACCTCAGCACGGGGCTTGTCAATAGCCTTAAGCATTACTTCGTCAAGGATGTATTCACGGCCCTTGTGAGTCTGAGCAAAAGCAGCCTTGATGATTTCGGGAGTAAGACCGTCAATCTTAAGGTCCATCTGAATAGCTGTGATACCCTTCTTTGTACCTGCAACCTTGAAGTCCATATCGCCGAAGAAGTCTTCAAGACCCTGAATGTCAATCATTGTCATCCATCTGTCGCCTTCTGTGATAAGACCGCAGGAGATACCTGCAACGGGAGCTGTAATCGGAACACCTGCATCCATAAGTGCAAGAGTGGAAGCACAGATTGAACCCTGTGATGTAGAACCGTTGGAGGAAACTACTTCAGATACAAGTCTGATAGAGTAGGGGAATTCTTCAACGGAAGGAATAACGGGAACAAGAGCGCGTTCTGCAAGAGCACCGTGACCGATTTCACGTCTGCCGGGGCCTCTTGAAGGCTTTGTTTCGCCAACAGAGTAAGAGGGCATATTGTAGTGGTGCATATATCTCTTGCTTTCTTCCTCGTCAATACCGTCAAGTAACTGCTGTTCGCCTACAAGGCCGAGTGTTGCAACTGTAAGAACCTGAGTCTGACCTCTTGTAAAGAGAGCTGAGCCGTGGGTTCTGGGAAGAATACCAACTTCTGATGCAAGAGGACGTATCTGGTCAAGAGTTCTGCCGTCAACACGCTTGCCCTCGTCAAGAAGCCATCTTCTTACAACGAACTTCTGGAGCTTGTAAAGACATTCAGCCATTTCAGCCTTTCTGTCTTGGTCGGGATACTGCTCAGCAACGAAAGCTTCAACCTCTGCGTATACAGCGTTGAGTCTGTCTTCACGAACTGTCTTGTCGTCGGTGTCAAGAGCGTATCTTACCTTTTCAATAGCAAACTCGGAAATTTTGTCGTAAAGGTCGTGGTCAACGTCACAGCTTGCATATTCAAACTTTTTCTTACCGATTTCGCCCTGAACATATTCAATAAATTTAACGATTTCGGTGTTAACCTCGTGAGCCTTCATAATGGCGTCGAACATTGTGTCGTCGGGAATTTCCTTACCGCCAGCTTCAATCATAACAACCTTCTTTGCAGAAGATGCTACCGTAAGCTCAAGAACGCTCTTTGCTCTCTGTTCAGCTGTTGGGTTGATGATAATTTCGTCGTCAACCATACCAACAAATACGCTGGATACAGGACCGTTCCAGGGAATGTCGGAGATTGAAAGAGCAAGAGAAGCACCGATAAGACCTGTAACCTCAGGTGAGCAGTCGGGGTCAACCGAAAGAACCAGAAGGTTAAGAGTAACGTCGTTTCTCAGATCCTTGGGGAAGAGAGGACGGATAGGTCTGTCGATAACTCTTGAAGTAAGGATAGCCTTTTCGCTGGGCTTGCCTTCTCTCTTAAGGAAGGAGCCGGGGATTTTACCTACGGCATAAAGTCTTTCTTCAAAGTCAACGGAAAGGGGTAAAAAGTCAATACCTTCTCTTGGGGCAGCACTTGCCGTAGCTGTAGCAAGAATAGCTGTGTCGCCGTATCTTACGAGACAAGAACCATTTGCAAGCTGAGCGATTTTACCTGTTTCAACGGTAAGCTTTCTGCCTGCAAGTGTAGTAGAAAATACTCTGTAGTTTTCAAACATTTTTGTTTCCTCCTTGAATTTTAGTTTTGCGTGAAGGAACAGTTCAGTAAATTTTGCACTTAGCTTCACATCCTGAATGATTTTTAGGGTGCAAAACTAAATGCCAAAGATACCGAAAATGCTCCTTGCGTTTGTGTCTTAAAACGAAAGACAGGGCGAAGTAGCATTGTGCCAATTCGCCCGTTCTTTGTTATTACTTTCTGAGGCCGAGCTTTTCAACGATTGCACGGTAACGCTCAATGTCAACCTTTGTGAGGTAAGCAAGAAGGTTTCTTCTGTGACCTACCATCTTAAGAAGACCGCGTCTTGAGTGATGGTCGTTGTGATTTGCCTTGAGATGTTCGTTGAGAGTGTTGATTCTGTAGGTAAGTACAGCAATCTGTACTTCGGGAGAACCTGTATCGCCCTCGTGAATCTTGTACTGTTCGATGATGCTCTGCTTCATTTCCTTTGTAAGCATTGTGTTTTCCACCTTTCATAAATTTATTTGTAACCCCGAAAACTTAGCAGGCGGCAAGTGGATACCTCTTAACTCATAAAGAGTAAGGCTGTGTCCGCAAACAAAGTAATGGGAAATTACGCTTACTTTAGAAGTATACCATAAACAAAAGCAAAAGTAAAGTGTTTTTCAAAACAATTATTAAATTTTTTGTTAACATCAATACTTCATTTTCTTTTTCTTCATTCTTCTTATAAAAGTGATGATGATAAGAATTGTAAGAGCAAGTCCTAAGATAATTCCGACGATAACAAGCTCGCTTATGTCAAGTGCGCTTCTAACTTCAATCCAGCTTGAATCGTACAGCGAGTTGATTTCGCCTGAAAGAGCAATGTAGCTTTCAGCATTAGCAAGCTGTTCGGCAGTAGGATAAATTCTGTCATCAGTACCTACAATTTCAGCAGCCTTTGTGTGGGGTGTGAAATAACAGATGTATTCGCAGTTGGCAACGGCAATGTCCGTTTCGCAAAGGAAGTTGATAAATGCCTCAGCAGCCTCCTTGTTCTGTGCACCTTTTGGAATACACACAGAGTCAATAAAAATGTTGAAGCCTTCCTTTGGATAGTAGAAGCCAAGGTCACCGTTGACGTCCATCATAGACGCACAGTCGCCTGCATAGTAGGGTGCGGCGTATGCCGATTCACCCTCCATTTTGTTGAAAATCTGGTCCATTACGTAAGCCTGATTAACAAGACGCTGCTTTTTCAGCTCCTCGGTTGCCTCGTCAATTTCCTCAGGATTTTCAGAGTTAAGAGAATAGCCGAGCTTTTTAAGTGCAATACCGTAGGCATCGCGTGAGTTTGAGAACATCAAAATTGTACCTGCGTACTTTTCGTTCCATAATAAATCCCACGAACCGATGTCTTTTGGGTCAATATACTTTTTGTTGTATACAACGCCGACGGTGCCCCAGGTGTAGGGAACTGAATACTCACCGGTTTTGTCAAAATCAGGAGTTTTGTAGGTGTCGTCAAGCATTGCGTAGTTGGGGATGTTGGCGTAGTTGATTTTTTCAAGCATATCCTCGTTTATCATTCTTGCAATCATATAGTCTGAAGGAATGATAATGTCGTATCTTGCGTTGCTGGAGGATAGCTTTGCGTATAAATCCTCGTTGGTTTCGTAGGTGGTGTAGGTGACGTCAATACCCGAAATTTCTTCAAATTCGGCAACAACGTCAATAGAGCCTTCGCCACCGTCGGAAATGTATTCGCCCCAGTTGTAAACGTTGAGGGTAATGTCCTTGTCACGGAACTTTGCATAATAGCTCTCGTCTTCCACATTAACCCTTGCGCTTGCCGTAACAAGCATAAGGCAGGAGAGGATAACGGTAAATAAAAGCTTTTTCATTAACGTAACCCCCTTACTTTTTGGAAAATGCCGAAGCTTTTCTTTCTTCCTGCTTTTCCTTTTTTGCGCCGATAACATTAACTGTTATAAGGATAGCAAAAACGATTACAAAAAGAATGGTAGATAAAGCATTGATTTCGGGGCTGATTCGCTTTTTGGTCATTGAATAAATGGTAATTGGCAGAGTCTGTGACTCGGGACCCGAAGTAAAGTAGCTGATGATAAAGTCGTCAATGGAGTAGGTGAGAGCCATAAGAGCACCTGTTACAACGCCTGGCATAATTTCGGGAAGAACAACCTTGAAAAATGCCTGACGTCTGTTGCAGCCAAGATCCATTGCCGCTTCATACAGATTTACATTCATCTGTCTGAGCTTTGGAAGAACGCTGAGAACAACCGTAGGAAGACAGAAGGTTATGTGAGCAAGAACAAGAGTAATATAACCAGGTGTCATACGGAAGAAAGTAAAGAGCAGCATAAGAGAAATACCCGTTACAATTTCAGGGTTTAAGTTCTGAAGATAAGTTGCATCCTTCAGAAGAGTTTTTGGAAGCTTTTTCATATTGTGCATACCGAAAGCTGCCGCAGTACCTAAAACCGCCGAAACAAGAGCTGAAACAATAGCTATAATGAGTGTGTTGAGCACCGACGTTAAAATCAGCTCGTTGTGGATAAGCTCATTGTACCATTTAAAGGAAAAGCCCGTCCATATGTTGCCCTTTGTTTCGTTGAAGGAAAACATAATAAGGACAAATATAGGAAGATAAAGAAAGGCAAAAACAAGGACAATGTAAAATTTGGAGAGAAACTTTTTCATACCATCGAATCCTCCATTTCATCGTTGTCGAAGCTGTTGAATATTCCCATACTTATAAATACAACCACCATAAGAAGTAAGCTTGTGGCAGCACCGTAGTTAAGGTTGTATTCGTTGCCGAGGAATTGCTGTTGTATAAGGTCACCGATAAGGAAGCAGTTGCTGCCGCCCAAAAGGCCCGAAATAACAAAGGTGCTGACAGCCGGTACAAAGGTCATTGTGATACCCGTAAGTATGCCGGGAAAGCTGAGAGGAAGCACAATTTTGGTTATAACTTTTGTGGAGTTGCAGCCTAAATCCTGCGCCGCCTCAATAACGCTTTTGTCAATCTTTGTCATAATGGAATAAAGGGGAGTTATCATAAAGGGAAGATAGTTGTAAACCATACCAAGAACAACGGCGGCACGGTTGTTGATAAGCTGAAGTTTTGGAAGCCCCAAGGACGATAGAAAATTGTTGATAATGCCGTTGTTGTCTAAGATTGTCACCCATGCATAGGTACGAAGCAGAAAGTTCATCCACATAGGAAGCATTACCATAAGCAGTAAAAGACGCTGTGTTGGCTTTGAACAACGTGACATGGTAAATGCAAGAGGGTAGGCGATAACAAGACAGATGACCGTAGCAATAACCGCAAGATAAACCGAACGGATAAGAACGGGAAAATACTTGCTGGCGTTGGCTAAGTTTTCAATGCTGATGTATCCTGTGCTTTTGGAAGTAAAAGCAAAGTAAATAACAAGAAGAAAGGGAATAACCGTAAAGAATAGAACCCATAAAACATAGGGAAATGCCGCAATTTTAGAACTGTTTTTCTTCATTTCCCATACCCTCATCTTCTACCTGTGCATCAATAACAACCTTGTTCTGGCTTGTTTTGCGCATAATGTGAATATCCTCAGGAGTGAGGCTCATACCGATAAAAGCACCGGGCTGTGCGGACTTTGTGGAATGGATTTTCCACTTTGTGCCGAAGCAGTCAACGATAATTTCGTAGTGAACGCCCTTGAAGGTAACCGTTTCAACGGTGCCGTCGATGGTGTTTTCACCGGGAGGACCGAACTTGATGTCCTCAGGACGTATAACAACGTCAACGGGGGTCATCTTGCCGAAGCCCTTGTCAACACAGACGAATCTGTTTCCTGCAAATTCAACGTCAAAGTCGTCGTGCATAAGACCCGAAACTATGTTGCTTTCGCCGATAAACTTTGCAACAAAGGCATTGACAGGCTCGTTGTAGATGTCCTGGGGAGTACCAATCTGGTCGATTACGCCGCCGTTCATAACAACAATTCTGTCGCTCATTGTAAGAGCTTCCTCTTGGTCGTGGGTAACATATATAAATGTAATTCCAAGCTGTTGCTGAATCTTTTTAAGCTCAATCTGCATTTCCTTTCTGAGCTGAAGGTCAAGAGCACCTAAAGGCTCGTCAAGAAGCAACATTCTCGGATGATTTATCAAAGCACGTGCAATAGCCACTCGCTGCTGCTGACCGCCCGAAAGGTAGTCAACTCTTTTAGCACCGTAGTTTTTAAGGTTAACCATTTCAAGCATTTCCATAACACGCTTGTGAACCTCATTGTCGGGTGTCTTTTTAAGACGCAGACCGAATGCTATGTTCTCATATACATTTAAATGCTGAAAAAGTGCATATTTCTGGAAAACAGTGTTTACCTGTCTTTTGTACGGCGGCACTTTGTTGATAAGCTTGCCGTCAAAGTACACATTTCCCTCATTAGGCTCAATAAAACCTGCAATAATTCGCAGTGTAGTTGTCTTACCGCATCCCGAGGGACCAAGTAAAGTAATAAATTCCTTGTCGTGAATGTCAAGGTTGATTCCTTTGAGAATCTTTTCATCATCGTATTTAACTACGAGATTTTCCAATTTAACAATTACACTTTTGTCCAATCCTCACACCTCCGTACCGTGTTGCTGTGCGGTACATTTTCTGCTGTATGATTACAGCTTGTTACGGAAATCCGTCTTTTGCAACATCAAGATTAAGCCGAATTTTGACCCATAACAAATTACGATAATATTACTTTTTTTGTCGAAAAAAATCTACTATATATCGATAAATAAAATGTGAATAATATTAACAATTTTCAAAATAAATCTTATGTTTAGTCATTTTTAATGATTTTCGCTTTTTTTAATAGTTAGTTTTATGTAACACAGGGGTGCTTCGGCACTGCGGTGCCGAGTTACATTTTTCTCTGACGGAGACGTGCCGACTACGGTCGGCAGGGTGTACTTTTGTCCCGAAACAAAAGTACCAAAAATTCTCCCCTCAATGGA
>JAZRKT010000042.1:0-6886 GCA_045646465.1 Eubacteriales bacterium
CTAGGCATTTCTCAGGTTACCGTCTCGAGGATGGAAAAAAGGATTCTGAAAGCTTTAAGGGAGCAGCTGGTTTGAGTTTTTATTTCTTCCGTTTTATATAAAGTTACATTCCGCCCAAACATGGGCAACCAAAGCTCAGTCAGGACTGCACAGGGGGTCATTCTGAGCAAAGCATAGCACAGGCAAGGTGCTACGAATAAAGCATTGGAATGAACACCAAAAAAATTTCCTGACGGCGTCAGCCAAAATAAAGTTCTTGCGGAGCTTCTTTCAAGAAGCGGCCGTATCCCCTGAGATACATAAAGTATCAAAAAAAAGACACAGCAGTTGGCCGCTGTGCCTTTTCTTTTAGCTTTGAAATCTTCCTTAGGTGTTTTCGTTGGTATCAACATCGTTGAACTCGAATACGCCTGTTTTTCTGTCTGAAAGGGACTTCCATACAAGCTCATAGTTATCTGAGTAGATATAGATGTTGCCGTCCTTTTCTTCGTAGGTATATTCAAGGTCAGCACACAGCTTCTTATAGTCAAGCATAGGAATGCCGTCAAAGAGCTTTAATGTATATCCGAGGTCTGCTTCCTTGCCGTCCTTGATATATCTGTCGCTGCCCACAAGCATCTTAACTGAATGGCCGTTACCTTCGATAAGAAGTGTTCCTGCTTCCTTTCTCCATTGGTGGTACACATTAAGAACATAATCAAGTGAAGCAGCAGGCTCAAAGGGCATATAAACGGTGCCGTTTTCAATTACGGGAGGTATTTCGTGAGCTGATGCTGAAAAAATGTCCTGACCGTTTACAAAGAGCTTATTGGCAGGTTCCTTTTTCTTTTCCTCCTTGGTCAGGTTAAAGGTGTACCAGCCGTCACTACGGAGCAAGCGTGCATACTGAGGATACAGATGGTTAATTCTTTCTCTTTGCTTGAGGTTGGGAACGATATCTGTATGCTCCTTTGGAAGGTCTGTGAATGCGTTTCTGATTACGTCAACATATCCAAAGCCGTTGAGACCTGCAGGCATAATGTATGTACCTTCGCCGTATTCGTTCCAGGTTGACAGCCACATAAAGTCGTCTGCCCAGCTATACTTATGAGAGTACATAGGCTCGTATATGTTCTTAACCCAATCCATTGCAGCTTCATAATCTTCAACTGTCATAAGCTCGTATCTCTTCTTATGCCAGGCAACAGAATCAAAGCCTACGGAAATTGTAGGAATTGTGTACAGCTTAGTGTTTTTTGCACTTGAAGTAATTCTATCCTTATTAACATCAAGTGAAGAACCTGCAGTACCCCAGTTATATGCGTAGGATGCATCAAAACCCATCATTGCAAGTGTGTCGTTTGAAGAACCGCAGCTGAAGAAGAGCACACCGTCAAAGCCATACTGCTTTGCAACCTCTTCAAGGTAGTCAAATTCAGCCTTTACGCCTGAAATCGAACCGAAATAGTCAGCGTCGCAAAGGTTTGTTGCTCCGAAAATGGGAAGTACAAGCTGATTGTCTATAGTCATATATCTTTCATCAAGGAAGTAGTTTTCAAACCAGAAGGGAACAACGTATTTTCTGAACTGGCTTGACGAAAAGTGCTTACCGTTGGACGCTTCAAAGAGGATACAGTACTTCATATAGTCTGAATACTTTGCGTACTGGAAGCCATTATGAAGCTGTTCGCCGTTTCTGGGCTCCTTGAGAGGACCTGAGGAAACATCGGCATACCAGCAGAATGCCTGGAAGTCAATGCCGTGCTCTGTCATATACTTGATTTCCCAGTCAGCTGTTTCGGGAAGACCCTCGTCATAGTAGCCTAAAACAGGTCTTGGCTCTTCAAAGGGTGTTACGCAGTGCCAGCCGAAGTGAGTACCGTTTCTCCACAGCGAGCAGGTGTTAAGACCAACTATATAGTCGTCCATACAAGCCTTAGCTTCAGGTACGGGAACATAATCGTCATATTCGTGAAGCTCATAAACCTTCAAAAGGTCAATTGCCATAGCGCCCTTGGCATTAAACGTTACCTTTGAAACGCCTGCCTTTTTAGCAAGGTTAACGGTTGCCTTGAGCTGACCGTTGAGGTATACAAGAGCTGTACCCTTTACTGTATCTGCTTCAACTCTTACTCTATACCACATATCGGGTGTAAGTTTATAAAGCTCCTTATCCCCTGCAATAAACCTCTTGCCTGCAGACTTAACTGTTAGTATATCGCCAATTGCAAAGTCAAAGTCTGCGCCTTCCTGGGAGTAGAAGTAAAATTCTGTACAGATTATGCCGTCAGCTTCCTTAAAGCTCTTTACAGCGCTACTGTCAGCGGCAAAATCAAGCTGCTCTTTAGCTAGCTTTACTTCGCCTATTGTTTCCCAGCCGTAAGCCTTTTCTGCACCGAAGAACTTAAAGTCTTCATACACATTATAGTTTACAACCATATTTACGTGAGACATTGTTACTACGCCTGTTCCCTTTTCGTCAACGCCCACTCTGTAAGAGAACACGTTATCGGAAAGAAGGTCAAATATACCGCAAGCCTCGTTATTGACAAAGGTTGTGCTCTTGCCTGTATCAAGGTTAATCGAAACACGAAGGTCAAAAATGGAGTTTTCCTTTGTTACCTTGTTGCCTGAAGCTACAGGTATGAGCTTTCCGTCCTTACCGAGAACGCTCCACGCACCATCAACAATCTTAAGCATATAAACAGTATCGTCCTTTACGTCTCTATACTCAACAAATGTACCGTCGGCAAAGGATGTAATTCTGGTATCAAGTACAATTTCTCCCTTGGGGATGAAGTTGAATTCTCTTATCCAGGCTGTTGCATACTTGTCGCTTACGTCTGTAATTGCGCTATAGCTTGTTCTTGCAGCCCTAGCCGCACCACCTCTGTTATCAAGCACCCAGCCTGAATTGATGCCTTCCTTTGAGCCCTCCATACTTGTATTGTAAACAAGAGTGTATGCGTTTTCGCTTGTGAAGGGTAAAAGCTCTCCCTTAACTCTGTTTTCGGCAATTGCAACTCTATTGATGATAGCTGCACATTCGCTTCTTACAATGCTTGCATCAGGATTGAAGGTGCCGTAATCATCGCTTCCCATTACAATACCTGCATTGTAAAGGGTAAGAAGCTTTTCACCATACATTGCACCTACTGGAACGTCGGGAATGTAGTCAACATCGTTGATGGCTGAAAAGTAGCCCTCAGGCATTGTATCGTGGAAAAGCTCTGCCAGTTCAAATCTTTTCAGCTCTCTTGTGTAGCTGTCAAACTGGTTTTCGTGGATAATTCCGTTATCCTTTGCATACTTTACGTACATATCGTACCACTGACCGTCGGAAGCCTTTCCGATTGTCTTGTTATTATATACCGCATGAACACGGGATGCCATTGTAATACCCTGCGCTACGGTTACGGCTGCAGCAGGTGAGAAAGAGGTTTCGCTCATTCCTTCCATAAAGCCAAGCTCATAGGCGCAAGCTACGTCCTTTGCATACCATACGTTTTGTGCAACGTCAGTAAAGGAGCCGTTATATGTCTTTGTCTTACTAAACTCAGCTGACACGCTTGCCGCTGTTGTCACAACAAGAGTCGCCACAACAAGCAGCTTTAAGAGTTTCTTTGGTTTCATTCGCACTCTCCTGTCAATTATTTAGGTTTTGTTAACTTAAATTAAAGTTGCGTTCCTGATATCCTTGTGATACAATGGTTTTACCTCTAAAACCCATATCTCCTGAAAAAACGATAAAGGAATCCAAGCTTTTATCAGTAAAATTATATCACATAATTGCCAAAAATGCAACCATCAGTTACTGTAAGCCAGATAATAATATTTTAAAATAGAATGAAGTAAATTATTGACAATACAAAAATTCGCCGTCATACGACGGCGAACTTTATTGTAAAACGAATATTCAATTGCAAGACCAGAGGAGTGTGTTTTCACAAATACTGTAGCAAACCTCGCCCTTGCCGTGCAACCACGAAAGATAAGAGCGCACCGTGCTTCCCACAAGAACATACTGCTCGGCTGTCATAGTAAGACCGTAAACGTCAAACAGCTTGCTTAAAAGCTTTTCAACGCACATTTTTTCTTTGAGAAGCTCTTTTATTTTGCCCGCAATTTCAAGTACTGTATCCCTGTTGATACGGCAAAGCTCGCTCATACTGCTGCAAGAATCGGCGTGTGACGGAATAAACACCTTGCCTTCAAGTTTTTCAAGATTGTCAAGGGTATCAAGATAGCCCTGCACGTCGTAAACAAATGAAATCCTGTACTTTTCAAGAGTTATAGGACTGCTTACGCTGTCTGCTACAAAAACCGTACCATCGGGAGTTTTTATGCCTATCATATCAAAGGAATGGCCGTTAAGGGGGATTATTTCTAGCTCACGGGGAAAATCTGCATCCAAAAAATCAACAGCCTCGCTTTCCGTGGCAAGTAAAAACTTGTGGCGTAAATCGCTATGTGGAAAGCCTCCGTAAAGAAAGGACGGCTCAAGAATGGGATGCCGTATAAATACCTTTTCAATACCGCCCGCAAAAATTTTGCAGCCTGTCTGCTTTTGCAGATATGCATTGCCTCCGATATGGTCAGCGTGGGAATGGGTGTTTATGATGCCCTTAAGTGTCCATCCCTGCTCTGACAAAATTTTAAATACCTTTTTGCCTGCATCTTTATCATTTCCGCTGTCAATAAGATAGGCATCGGTGTTGTTTTTTACGTATACTCCTATTTTAGCAGGGCAGTTGATGTAATAACTGCAAAAGCCTGCCTTATTAAGCTCGTACATTCCGTATCCTCACTCAGATTGTTATTTATTTCAGTCTTGTGATATTGCGTCAATTCTTTCAAGCTCCTCTTGGGAGAATTGCACGTTATCAAGCATTTTAAGGTTGTCTAGTATCTGCTCAGGCTTTGAAGCTCCTATAAGCACGCTTGTAACGCCAGGCTTTGAATAAACCCACGACAACGCCATCTGTGCAAGCGTCTGTCCACGTTTTTCTGCAATATCTTTAAGCTTTGAAATCTTTTCCAGCATCTGTACAGTTACTGTGCTTTCCTTTAAAAATCTACCGTCAGTTTTTATTCTGCTGTCGTCGGGAATACCCTTTAAATATCTGTCCGTCAGCAAACCCTGTGCAAGAGGACTGAATATAATCATTCCCTTTTTCTCAGATATAGCCGCATCAAGAATACCGTTCTTTTCTGCACTTCTATCAAAAATCGAGTACCTATTCTGGTTTATTACAAAGGGGCAGCGCATTTCACGTAATATTGCCGCTGCTTTTTTCATAGTCTCGCCGTCGTAGTTTGAAAGACCTGCATAAAGTGCCTTGCCGCTTTTAACCGCCGTGTCAAGGGCACCCATTGTCTCCTCAAGGGGAGTGTCGGGGTCGGGTCTGTGATGATAGAAAATATCCACATAGTCCACATTCAACCTTTTTAAGCTTGCATCAAGGCTTGAAAGTAGATATTTTCTGCTTCCAAAGTCGCCGTATGGCCCCTGCCACATATGATAGCCAGCCTTAGTGCTGATTACTATTTCGTCACGGTAGATTTTCATATGTTCATTCAATATTCGTCCGAAATTCTTCTCTGCACTGCCCGCTTCCGGACCGTAGTTGTTAGCAATGTCAAAATGTGTAATACCGTTGTCAAAGGCGGTAAAGCACATTTTTTTCATATTGTCAAATACGCCTGTATCTCCGAAATTATGCCATAAACCGAGGGATACCGCAGGAAGCTTGAGTCCGCTTTCACCGCATTTGTTGTAAACGGCATTGTCATATCGTTTTTTACTTGCAGAGTAATCCATAATTTACCTCCGAAAATGCTAATTTAGTATATTAAAAAGTATTTGATTATTTACGATTTTTATACAGCTGCTCGATTTTTTGTCCGTGTTTCAAAGTGTTCACGGGGTAATTTATAATCATGTATACTGTTGACTGCACAAATCAACTAAAATCGACGATAAGTATCTGCGAACACAGCAAAAATAGGACGGCACAAGGTCGTCCTGAGGTTTTGCAAATATTATCAGTCTTCGATATCCAGAAGCTTACATACAGGTATACTGAGCACCTCGGCTATGGTAAAAAGTGTTTTCAGGGATGGACAAAAAAAGCAATTTGGGCCCTCCAACTGAGAAACATAGCCTGCAGATAGATCGCAAGCTTCGGCAAGCTCCTCCTGAGTCATTCCCTGTAATTTTCTATAGTAAGCAATTTTCAAGCCTATTTTTATAAGATTAATTTTATATTGACTTTCTTGCATATCTATCACCCAAAATTATTATAACCTATTTACAAGTTAATGATTACGTGGTATAATATAGGCATCACTATGTATTTTATAGGGTTTATAATATGCAAATGAGGTAATTTTAATGAAACTGTTAATAGCAGGCTCTCGAAGCATAACCAACTTTGACCTATCGCCGTATATCGGCGAGGATGTTGATACAATTTTATCTGGAGGTGCAGACGGTGTTGACACTATCGCCGAAAAATATGCAGATGAGCACAGATTATCAAAAATCATTCTCCGTCCCAAGTACAAATTATTCGGCAGGGGTGCTCCGTTAAAGCGAAACGAGGAGCTTGTTCAGCTTTGCGACTACGTTATGATTATCTGGGACGGCAAATCCAAGGGTACAAGGTTTACAAAGGAGTATGCAGAAAAATCTGGCAAAACCGTTACAACAATTTTAGTTTGATTCTCCTCTATGACTTAAGTAGTAAACAAAAAGAGCACCTCAAACGAAGTGCTCTTTATTGGTGCGGCTGATGGGACTTGAACCCATATGGAGTGCTCCACACGCCCCTCAAACGTGCGCGTCTGCCAGTTCCGCCACAGCCGCATGCAGAATTATTAGCCTTCCCGTGGAAGGTGTCAGCAT
>JAZRKT010000043.1:0-31944 GCA_045646465.1 Eubacteriales bacterium
CCTTCAGAACACAAGCGACAATATCATTACCCTTATCACCTGCGTCAAGAACCAGTCGGACTATTACAGATGGTGCGTTAAGGCTGAACAGGTAGATTAAAAAGTAATCAGCGTCAGACAAATACTAACCAATCTAAAGGAGAAATCAAAATGAGGAAGTACACATATTTCTTGTTAGGTTTACTCTGCGGTGCGGTATTTTTCAGCGGAACGGCAGTAATGGCAAATTCCGGCGTTCTTGCACAAATAACATCACAAATATTCTTCTTAAACGGAGAACAAACGGAGCTTTTCGCCTACAATATCGGCGGTAATAACTATGTAAAGCTTCGTGATGCAGCCGCCTTGTTTGGCGCTGATATTGAATATATCGAGGAAACCAACAGTGTGCATATGGAGATTCCAAAGAAAGAAGAAACCAAAGAAATCCCCGAAGAAACACCTGTTGTAACTCCAGACATATTCATAGACGGCACATCGTCTTCAAAAGAAGATTTTTCGGCAAATGCAAATCAAAGAATATTCAATGACATCTACACCAAAGAAGCATACAACACTATGCGGCAAACGATAGCAGATACAAAGTCTATAATAGACGGAAACAATGCTGACGGATATAACACCTCATACAGCTATGCTCATTATGTAGATACCGAGTTCACTTTCAGCACCCCCGGTAGGACCGATACCGCAATGAAATCGGTGGCAAATGTTCTTTCGGGATATTACACATACAGTTTTGGTGCAGAACCTACTGTAAGAAACCTGTATGAGTACCCCGGTTACAGAATCCTAAAGGTACAGGTCAATCCCAAGTATGAAAATGCGAATGCGGCGACAGATGAATTCGTAAATAGTCTTACAGCCCTTTCAGAAAAAGAAACGGTTAAGGCAATTGCGACATACATCGCCGACCGCATAGTTTACAAGGATGAAAATGTGGCAGGAATAAATGATATATTTACTTCTCCCACACCTGTAAACGGCATCTGCGGAACTTATTCAAACGCTTTTATCTATCTCTGCCAAAGAGCAGACATTCCCTGTGTAACCATCAAGGATGCAATTCACGCTTGGAATGAAATCTTCATTGACGGCAGATGGCAGATAATCGACGTAAGCTATTATGATGTAGCACGAACCGATGAATCGCTCTTTACAAACAGTTACCCACGCATAGATACAACAAAAGAAAAAACGGAATTTGCCAAAGAACTGCTCGTGCCCGGAAGTACAGCAGAATAACCTAATATCAACTTTAAGCAGACTGAAAGAAAACGGTCTGCTTTTTTTATTACAAGAAGGAGGACATAAAAATGTCTACAGCAAAAAGTTCAGGCAAGCAGATAATCGCTCTGTTGCTTGCCCTTATTACTCTCCTCTCCGTCATACCCATAATGCCCGTAAGTGCAGAAACATTAAGTGACGGAAAAGCACAGACAGTAACAATTAAGCTTAACGAAACCCACTATATCCTCGAAACTGTTGGCGGCACAAAGCTTCAGGGACAGTCGTGGACATATACAAGTGATACAGGTATACAAGGACCTGCATACTGTATCAACTGGGGACTTGCAAAGCCCTCTGAAACAAAGAAGATAACTATAACGGGTAAATATACCACAACCCCTCAGACAATCGGTGCATTTGCAAATGGTTATCCTCAGAGAAGCCTTGAGGACTTTATCAGTATAAACAAGGCTGATAACCCCCTTATCGCTAACCTTACCCGTGAGGAGTATGTTGCAGCAACACAGGCGGCAGTATGGACTACTCTCGGGCAGCTCAGAATTGAAGGAACACAATGGGACAGCGGACGTGATACACTCCTTGTTCCTACTGACGATCCTTCCGCAATAAGAGCATATGAAGCACTTAAAATAATCCTTTATAATGCTTCCTTCTGGACTAAGCCCTTAAATGCAGGCATGCATATAAGACTTGGAAGAACCGAAGCAGGAAATGTTCTTAATATTGAAGATGCAAACGGTCTTATCGGGGCTGAACAGAACGGCATGTACGGCATTGAAAAGGAAACAATCGGCGGTGTTGAATACTACACCCGTACCTTTGTTGCTTCTTCCGCAACCTCAACCTACAAGAATAACTACTCTATAAATCTTCACCTCGCAAACGCTCCCACAGGTACAATAGTTACAAATCTTAATAACGAACAGCTTGTGTCCTGGACTGCTTCAGGTAAGACTTATTGGACAGTTCCCACTCCTGAAAACGAAGTAACAAACATGAATGAAAACGGAATGGAATATGCCGGTGATTTCAAGGTATGTATTCCCGTGAGAAATACACCTAAAAGCGGAAACATTACATTCCAGGCAAACGCAACAATTACACAGTTCAACATATACTTTGCCAATAACCAGACAGACACCGAGCAGAGCTTCATTATTGCAGACCCGATGTATGCTCCTATGTCCTGCACAGGTACAATGAAATGGGATACCGTTACATCTCCTTACGGCAGACTTGTTGTAAACAAGGTTGACGGTATGGGCAATCCTCTGCAGGGTGCAATCTTTAAGCTGACAGGTTCAAACGGCAAAACATACGAAGGAACAAGCGACAGCACAGGTCAGATTATATGGGAATATCTTGATCCTACAATTTCCTATACTCTTTCCGAAACACAGGCTCCCGCAGGATATATCAAGGCTGAAGATGTAACAGTCAACGTTCTTGAAGGAACTACAACAACTGTCAGCGTTAAGAATCTCAGCGAAAGAACACTTCGCATACGAAAGGTTGATGCACAGAACGGAAATCCGCTTCTTGGTGCTTCTTTCAGAATTGAGCAGACAGACGGTAGCTACAAAACCGACCTTTACACAGGTCACAACGGCTGTATTGAGCTTCAGGGCGATGCACTTCCTTACGGTACATATAAGGCATACGAGCTTAAAGCACCTGTAGGATATGAAAAGAGTAATGATGTACAGACTTTCAAATGGGACGGCAAGAGCGATATTACCCTTACTTTTGAAAATGTAAGAACTCCCTCGTTTGTCCTAATTAAGAAAGACAAGGACACAAATATACCTCTTGAAGATGTATCCTTCAAGGTATACAGAGACGGCAGACTTGTAACAACGGTAACAACCAATTCCGCAGGTTATGCCTACATATCTGAGCTTTCCGAAGGCTACTACGAGGTTGAAGAAGTTGCGGCTCCCGCGGGATATATTCTCGATACAGAAAGACACGGAATATATATCAATCCTTACGATCCTGCAGTGGAAAACGATCCTATTCTTGTGCTTACAAACTCAAAGAAGCCTACTCTCATTATTGAGAAGCTTGATACACAGACCTTAAAGCCCATAAAGAACACAAGATTTGCAGTATACAAGGACACAAAGCTTATCGGCAACTACACAACTGATGCAGACGGACTTGTAGAGCTTACAAATCTTGAGCCCGGCACATATACGGTAAAGGAAACAAGAACTGCAAGCGGATATGTACTTCAGGATGCTCCTCAGTCTATTGAGCTTGAACCCGGCAAAACTGCAACACTTACATTCTTCAATCCCACAAAGCCCGGAATCAGCATAAAGAAGATAGATGCTGACACAGGCGATGAACTCTATGGAGCGACCTTTAAGATTGAAGGTGTGAATGTTACATATCTTAACGAGCTTACAACGGACAGAGACGGTGAAATCGTTCTTTCCGACCTTAATCCCGGTGTATATTCGGTATCCGAAATATCAGCCCCAGAAGGTTACGTCAAGAATGGCGAAGTAAAGGTCTTTGAAGCAACAGAAGATGGTAATGTTCAGCTTATATTTAAGAACTACAGAAAACCGTCACTTAAAATAACTAAGGTTGACTCGGATAACGGAGATACCCTTTACGGCGCTGCTTTCCGTATAGCAAAGATTGGCGACAGCACACGCTACTATGACAGAGTTACCGACAGAAACGGTGTTATAGAAATTGACGGTCTTGACGTTGGCATTTACACAGTACAGGAAATCTCTGCTCCCGAAGGCTATCAGCTTAATGATACCCTTTATCATGTAGAGCTTTTCGAGGGTAAAGACAGCACACTTACTGTTGAAAACACCATAAAGCCAAGCCTTACAATCATAAAGCTTGACAGTAAGACAAATGAGCCTCTTTCGGGTGCTGTATTTGAAGTGTATCGTGATGCAAGACTTGTTGGTACTTACACTACAAACATAAACGGTGAAATCAATCTCCGTGACCTTAAAACAGGCACATATCTTGTAAAGGAAATATCGGTTGATAACGAGCATATCGTAAACTCCACTCCCCAGCAGATAGAGATTGACGAAAACAGCGGTGATACAGCAATGCTTGTTTTCTTAAACGACCAAAAGCCCTATATCAGACTTGTAAAACTTGACAGCACAACACTTGAACCTCTCTCTGATGCAGTCTTTGAAGTTAAGAAAACCGACGGCAGCTTCACAAAGGAATTTACAACAGACAGAAACGGCGAAATCTCACTTAGCGAGCTTGAAGTCGGAACATACGTTGTAAAGGAAACAAAGGCTCCTGACGGATATATTGCAGATAATTCTTCAAGAATTGTTGAAGTAAAAGGCA
The DNA here is from genome assembly GCA_045646465.1 of Eubacteriales bacterium. Taxonomy (GTDB): domain Bacteria; phylum Bacillota; class Clostridia; order Oscillospirales; family CAG-382; genus UMGS1387. The sequence continues at coordinate 4,594 of JAZRKT010000043.1, forward strand.
ACGAATCCGCAACCTTTGTATTTACAAATACAGTAAAGCCCAGTATCAAGATAACAAAGATTGATAAGCACACAGGCGAAAAGCTTGAGGGTGCTGTAGTTCGTATTGTAAACCTTTCGGGTAATGATGTATGGGAGAAAACTACCGATAAAAACGGTGAGATTATACTTTCTGAAATTGACGAAGGCGTATATACCGTTCAGGAAATAACTGCTCCCGAGGGTTATCAGTTAAACGGCGAGCTTTATCACCTTACAGCCTCCGCAGGAAAGACAAACGAGCTTACAATCGAAAACTCAAGAAAGCCCAGCTTAACTGTCAAGAAGTACGACAGCCTCACAGGTGAGTTTATGGCAGGTACTTCCTTTGAAGTGTACCTTGATACCACACTTCTTGGCACATACACAACAAACGAGAACGGTATCATTGAACTGTTTGACCTTAAAACAGGTACATACACAGTCAAGGAAATTGCCACAGACGATGACCATATCGTAAACTCTACCCCTCAGTCCATTGAGGTTAAGGAGGACAGTCTTGATACAGCAGTGCTTGTGTTCCTCAACGACCAGAAGCCGTATATGCGTCTTGTGAAGCTTGACTCACAGACAATGAAGCCTCTTGTAAATGCTACATTCAAGTTCAAGCAGGTCGGCGGTACTTATGAAAAGGAATATACCACAGACCAAAACGGCGAAATCAAACTTGATAGACTTGACGAAGGCACATATACCGTTACCGAAACAAAAGCACCTGAAGGATACCTCATTGACAACGCAGAACGTACAGTCAAGGTTGAAGGTAACGAATATGCAACCTTTGTATTCACCAACACAAAGAAGCCGCTGGTTCGAGTTATTAAGTACGACAAGTACAACGATAAATATCTGTCCGGTGCTACTTTCAGAATTGCAAAAATCGAAGACGGAAGTAACTACCTTGACAGGATTACAGATATTGACGGTAATATCGTAATCGACAATCTCGATCCCGGTGTTTACTCGGTTAAGGAAATTAAGGCACCTACAAACTATGTCCTTAACGAAACAGAATACCACGTTGAACTGTTTGCAGGTAAAGAGTCTCAGGTAGTTGTTCTCAACGAAGAAAAGCCCAGCCTTAAGATTGTAAAAACCGATGCTGAAACGGGTAAACCCATCGCAGGTGTTGGCTTCCTTGTCAGACTTGCAGACGGCAGTACCGAAAACACGGTAGTTACCGATGAAAACGGCGAAGCACTTCTTTCTCACCTTAACCCCGGTATTTACGAGGTTATAGAAAAGAGCGTTCCTAATGATTATCTGCTCGACTCTGAACCCAAGCTTGTAACCCTTGTCCCAAACCGTACCTCTGTTGTACGCTTTGAGAATTATCAGAAACCATCTCTTACAGTAAACAAGATTGACAGTATTACAAAGGATCCCCTTAAAAATGCGAAGTTCAGCGTAGTTTACGCAAGTAATAATACCTTTACGGGCGAAGTTAATCATCTCGGCACATTTACCACAGATGAGAACGGACAGTTTAAGATGTACAATCTTAATGACGGCTGGTATAAGATAACCGAAACTTCTGCCCCCGATGGATATGTACTTTCAAATGAAGCACAGGAAATCTACATCAAGGGCGGCGAAGATAAGGAAATCACCTTTGAGAACGTTCCTCTTTCGGGACTTGTTATCAAGAAGGTTGATGCCGATACAGGAAAGGTTCTTCAGGGTGCAAAATTCCAGGTAAGATACCTCTCCGGAACAAGCGGCAGCGGCGGTACTGTTATCGGTGAATACACCACTTCAGCTAACGGTACAATCGTAATCACAAGGCTTGAAGCAGGTACATATGTAATCGAGGAAACAAAGGCTCCTGACGGTTATATTATCAGCGATGCTCCCGAAACTGTGTATATCACAGGCAAGGAACAGGATGTAATTACCGTTACCTTTGAAAACGAAAAGGACGGCGGACTTATTATCCGTAAGCTTGACAGTATCACAAAACAGCCCCTTGCAGGTGCAGAGTTTACCGTTACCACATCTGACGGAAAATTCATTGCAGCAGACGGCGGTGCAGTATCCTCTAACGGCATCTATACAACAGACGAGCTGGGACAGATACACATTACAAACATTGAAGCAGGAACAACGGTAGTTGTTACCGAAACAAAGGCTCCCGATGGTTATGTAATTGACACTGTTTCAAAGACTGTTAAGATTGATGCAGATGATACGCAGACTCTTACATTCTACAACAAGCCAAGCAGCAGTCTTATCATTACTAAGCTTGATAAGGAAACCAAAGAGCCTCTTTACGGAGCAGTATTTGAAATTACCGACAGCACAGGTGCAGTTGTAGGCAACTCCAATGGCAGATATACAACGGACATTTACGGTAATATCAAGGTAAACGGACTTACTCCTGGAACTTATGTTATTACAGAGGTTGAAGCCCCTGCCGGTTATGCTATCAGCGGTGAACCCCAGACGATAAATGTAGTATCGGGTAAGATTCATAACCTCACATTCTACAACTCTCCCGAAGGCGGGCTTATCATCACAAAGCTTGACAAGGCTACAGGTGAGCCACTTTACGGCGCTGTATTCAAGGTTACGAACAGCGAAGGAACTGTTGTAGGTAATGCAAACGGCAGATATACCACAAACAGAAACGGTATTATCCACCTTACAGGTCTTGCTCCCGATACCTATGTTGTAACTGAAGTTACTGCTCCCGACGGATACACTCTTGACGGTGCACCTCAGACAGTTAAGGTTAAATCCGGACAGACACACGAACTTACATTCCTTAACGAAGCTCTCGGCGGTATCAGAATCACAAAGCTTGACGAAGAAACAAGACAGCCTATCAAGGGTGTTAAGTTTGAAGTCGAGTACATGAACGGCAAGAGAATCGGCACATACACCACAAACGCAAGCGGTGTTATCAACATTGATGATCTTCCTAACGGCTGGTACACGATTGTTGAAACCAAAGCGGCAGACGACTACATTCTTGATGCAGAACCCCACGATGTTGAAGTAACTGACGGAGAAATTACACGTGTTACCATTACCAACCGTAAGAACTCCTCTTTCCTCATTCATAAGGTGGATTCTACAACGGGTAAAGGTATCAGCGGTGTAACTTTCCTTATCTCCGACCGCTACGGCAGACCTCTTGCACAGTATGTTTCCGATCAGAACGGATATGTATATACCGATAACAACGAGTTTGAAGACGGCAAGTATTATATCCGTGAAATCGCAGTGCCTAACGGCTATGTACTTGATACAGAGGTTAAGACATTCTACGTTGAATACGGTCATACTTCATCTATCACTTGGTACAACACACCCATTCAAGCACAGATTCAGGTGGTAAAGAAATCTGCTGATGATAACCCCATAAACGGACTTCCCGCAGGCTCACTTCTTGAAGGTGCTGTATTTGAAATCTACGACAAGGCAGGAAATATCGTTGACACAATTAAGACAGACAAGAACGGCAGAGCTGCATCAAAGCCTCTTCCTCTCGGTCTTTATACAATGCGTGAGACGGTAGCTCCTACTTACTACACACCTAACGGAACTCTTATGACAGCACACCTTGAGTTTAACGGTCAGATTATGACCTTTGAGGTACTTAATAAGTCGGTATCAGTTGGTGTTTCCGTAACCAAATACGGCTACAACGAAGTAATGCCCAATAACCCCATTGTTTACAGCTTCAAGAATATTGCAAACACTTCAAGCGTATCTCTTGACAGCTTCTATTTCCGTGATACACTTCCATCGGCTATTCGTGCCGAAAAGATAGTGACAGGTACATTCAATCAGAACCTGTCCTACAAGATAGTGTATCTTACAAACCTTTCAAACGGCGAATACCGTACCATCAATGACAACCTCTCTACAAGCAAGAACTATGTAATTGATGTATCAAGCATCGCTCTCGGTCTTGCTGATAACGAGTACATCACAGAAATCATGTATGTATTCGGTAGTGTCAGAGCAGGCTTTGCACAGGTTGAAACGCCTTATCTCTACGCACGCTCCGTTAAGGGACTTGCAAACGGTTCCAGCTTTGTAAATACTGCGGATGTCGGCGGTGTATACAACGGTCAGTGGATAACCACAATCTCCCGTTTCGTTACAAAGGTTTACAGTTATACCTATATCGAAATGCCGAAAACCGGCTATTAAACTCCATTTCCCGTGGGCTGTCATAAAAGGCAGCCCACATCTACTTTAAGAAAGGATGCGATGCTTTATATGAAAAACAAAATAATGAAGTTTTGCTGTCAGACACTACCGTTCATCGTAGCACTTGTCCCGCTTTTTGCGATAAATGTATTTGCCGTAGATGATATGTGGGTAGTTGCCGACAGAATTATCGTTGACGTCTACAATCATATTGCAGGAATAAGTACCGTACTTGCGGCTCTTATGACTACCGTATGCGTTGTAGGTATGAAGCTTTCAAACAATCAGCAAAAGGTAGACCAGAGTGTTGACTGGCTCAAGCGTATTTGGATTGCTTGGGCTATTATCAACGGCATCGGTGCATTCCTTGCTTATGTAAGACCGCTTCTCGACGGACTTGCGACTATTAAGCCGTAACCCGGAATGAAAGATAAAATAATCGAATAAAGGAGGTGTCAGTTTTTGCTTGAACCCATTATGAAGGGGCTGATCGAGTGGATATACGGTCTAATCGAAGATATGGCAGACTATGTGTTCGGCGATATTATCGATGTTATGACGATGGATATGGACTATTTCCGAAAGGCAGCTCCTATCGTAAATGACATTTCCGAAATCATTCTTGCTCTCGGATGGGCGCTTTTGCTTGGAAATCTTGTATTCCAACTGTTAAAAAGCATAATGTCGGGAGCAGGCTTTGAGGGCGAAGATCCAAAGCTTCTTTTTATGCGTACTTTTGCTTTCAGCTTTCTTCTCCTTGCATCTCCTCAGATATGCGAAATGTGTACCAAGATGACAGGAACGGTTGTTGCATACCTTAATATTCCGAGAAGCTTTGCTTTTTCTCCGCCGTCAAGCTTGATGTTCTCGGCAGCAGGCGGTGTAAGTTGGCTTATAGCGATAATTGTAAGTATTATTCTCATTATTCAGCTTATAAAGCTGTTCTTTGATATTGGCGAGAGATATGTCATAGCCTGTGTTCTCACTTTTATGGCACCTCTCGCTTTTGCTATGGGCGGCAGTAAGAATACAAACGACATATTCAAGGGCTGGTGCAGAATGTACGGCTCTATGAACCTTATGCTCATTATGAACATCATCTTCTTAAAGCTCATAATAAACGCAATGGCTAATATGTGGGCATCAAACATAATTATATGGCTGGTGTTTGTAATGGCTCTGACAAGAGTTGCAAGAAAGATTGATGCACACATAGCGAAAATAGGTCTCAACCCTGCACAGACAAGCAACAGCGTTGGTGTAAGATTCCCGGGCGGTATGACTCTTGTTGTGGTAAGAACCCTTGCATCCCTTGTCGGTAAGAATATGGGCGGTATGAAGGGCGGCTCCGGCGGCGGTAACCGTTCAGGCGGCGGCAGTAATCATAACCACAATCACGGTGGTGGAAGCCCAAGCGGTGGAGGTTCAAGACCTCGCAATACAAATCCTCCTCCGTCAAATAACGGCGGTAATGCGAGTCCCGGTGACGCAAACGTGAATGTATCTGTAAATAACCAAAGCAGAACAACTAAGATAAGCTCACCTGCAGGTAATACTGCAAACAGACAAGCCAATAACGCTACAAATAACAGTAGATACACTAATAATAACAGTACTAACACAGAGAGCAGAAGCAATTCGAGAACAGACAATTCAAGCCGTGAAAATTCAGGAAGAAACACCTCACAACCTCAAGCAAGAGGTACAAAACCGAACGGAAACGGCGGTAATGTTACTATCAATCAGACGCAGGTACAGAATGCCGCAAGAAACGCAGCATCAATGCCGGGTGCAAGACCTAATACATCTCATACAACCGACAGAAGCAGTTCATCTTCACACGACAGTTCTGCAAGCAATAACGGCAGAGATACTCATTCCTCAAGTCAGCAAAGGACACAGAATACATCCCGTCCTCCGCTGTCAAGGAATACTTCGGGTGGAAGGACAGATATACCTGCACCTCCCGTATCTTCTCAGCCTCATACAAATCAGTCTGTTGTTAATAACAACAGTGGTGTTCAAGGCGGTGTAACTGTTAATGCTCCATCTGTTAAGACAGGCTCAAAGGGTGTAACAGTTCCCATTATGCCTCAGACTCAAGGTATGAGCAGAACCTCCGGAAGCCTCAGAACTTCCGATAACAGAAGTGTTAATAACAACGCTGTTGGTAACTCCTCTGTAAACAGCGATTCGGATGTACATACTTCCAATGTATCCTCCGATAACGGAAGAACAGACAGAAAAAGCACAGTAATCGCAGGTGGAAACAGAACATCAAGCAATGTTACAGGCGGTAGTGTAAACAACACAACTTCCGTAAGAGGTGGAAATGTAAACGGCGGTGGTACTGTTGTCAATAACTCAGGTGTATCATACTCGGAACACGGTGGTGATTCTCACTATGTTGCTAATACCAATATGAGTACCACAGAAAGACGAGTAAATCCCGAATACAAATTTGGAAGGTACGATCCCGCCGCGGCAAACCGTAAGGGCAAGAAAAACTACTACACCAAGGACACAGAACCCTTAAAGCGTAAGGGTGAATACAAGAGAGGTGAAGCGGACAATGGCAGAGCAGCAAAAAAGCACAGGTCAGAAGGCGGCTCGCGGAGCTCAAGTCGTAGGCGGAATAATTAAAATTGCCACAGGTATTGCTTCACAGAACTATGCACAGGCTATTATCGGTGCCATTGAGGTTATACCTTGGAAGAAAGTATTTACCGTTATCGGTGCATTGCTTTTCCTCTTACTTATACCCATAATCATTATCGCATCTCTTCCACAGCTTCTTGTAAATTGGGCTCTTTCGGGATTTGATGACCTCATTTCCCGAAATGAGCACGCCGCAGAAATGGAAAGCTACTATTATGAGGTGCTTGACGAACAGCAGGAAGGCGTAGAACCCGATATTACAAGGCTCATTTGCATACAGGCAGTTCAGAAGCAACAGCAGGTAGAAGCCATAAACGAAAGCGACGTTGAGTATATGATTGATATTAGCTTTTCCGTTGATGAGGATGGCGAAGTTTATAACAAGACTCCCGATGAGATTATGGATGAAATGGGCTTTGACGATGAGCAGAAAAACTGGGCGAACCTTATGTACAACGTCTTTACGGGACAGAAGATAACTCCCGACAGCGAGTTTGTAGATAAGGATAGGCTTCAAAGCTACGAGGGTGTCGATCTTGACGGACTTACTTACTTTAACCAGCTTGACGAAAGATGGGCGAATGAAAAGTACGGCAAGACAGATACTATCGGTGTAGCTGGTTGCGGTCCTACGGCACTCGCAATAGCAATATCAAATCTTACGGGTGATGAAACAGATCCAACCGAGGTTGCAGAATGGTCATACGAGAACGGCTATGTCTGTGAAGGCAGCGGAAGCTATATTTCCCTTATTCCAAATGCTTCCGAACACTTCGGACTATCCGTTGAAAAACTCGGCAAATCAAGTGCTGAAGAAATAAAACAACACCTTGAGGACGGCAAAATGGTAATCGCAATTATGGGTGCAGGACACTTCACAAATACAGGACATTTTATCGTACTTCGAGGAGTAACAGACGACGGTAAAATACTTGTTGCTGATCCTGTCAGCTACAATCGCAGTACGATGGCTTGGGATGTTTCCACAATCCTTAAAGAAGTAAAAAGTGCAGGCTCGGGCGGCCCGTTTTGGAGTCTATCTCTTCCCGAACCGGAATCACAACCCGAACCTGATGAAGAATGAAAGGAGAGAAATCTATGTTAGGTTATATTATCAGTTTTATACTTGGCGGTATATTTGGTGTAGCAATAATATGCTGTTGCGTGGTAGCAGGCAAAGAAGACGAAAGGATGAGTCTTAAATGAATGAGTTCTACATTCCCGCAAACTTTGAAGAAGGCGGTAAAATAATGGGAGTATTCGGAGTTCGAAATATCATTGAGGCAGGGATAATATCTCTGCCATTTATATATTTGGTCTTTACGTTTGTACCACTTGGTCTTACTTGGAAAATTATTCTTTCCGCAACTGTAGTAATTCCCGTTGGCGGTTTTGCTCTCATAGGTATCAACGACGATCCGCTGTCGCTGTTCGTAAAGAATTGGTGGCGGTGGCTGAGAAACAGAAAAATAATTGAGTATCGAGGTGAGGTCAAATGAAAAATCCTTTTTCAAAAAAGAAAGATGAAAAGTCTTTCGGAAAATACTATTCAGACAGCACGCAGAAATGGCTACCCATCGAAACGGTTACAGGTGGTCTTGTGCTTCTCAAGGACGGCAGATACATAAAGATTCTTGAAGTACTTCCCGTAAACTTTTATCTAAAAAGTGATGTTGAACAGGAAAATATCATCTATTACTTTGCCTCGTATTTAAAGATAGCTCCCGACAATATGCAGATACGGGTAGTTACAGAAAGAGCCGATATTGACGATTACTTAAAGCGTCACGAGCACTACGCGGAAAACGAACAAAACGAGCAGACAGAGGCGATGATTTATGACGAAATGGACTTTGTAAAAGGTCTTTCGGAGAACGTCGCAATAAAGAAACGCTTCTTTATCATCTTTGAATATGCAAACAAGAATTTTACACAGCAAAATGTTCGCTTTTCAGATATTCAAAGAATACTGTCCGATGAAGCATACAAGGCACAGAGATATTTATCACAATGTGAGCTTGGTGTTATAGACATAAACGACAACGGACAGCTCATTGACTTGCTCTACGGCTTTATCAACAAGCAGAGTTCAAAGTATGTAAATCCCGGCAATTTCGCAGACGGTATGTTTGATGAAATACATTCAAGTTTCGGAGGTGAAAGTTATGAGTAAAGAGTACAGAAATCCATTTGAGGAGGATACATATGAAACCGAAAAAGAAATTCCCGAAGAAAACAGTTCCGAAAAAAGAGAACCCAAAGCCGCAAAACAGGATAATCCCAAAAAGAAAAAAGCGGCACAAGGTAAGAAGCAATCCGTAATGGATAGCATCAAGGGTGCGTTTTCAAAAGAATCCAAAGAAGAAATCCCCGAAATGTGGACGGGACAAACTTCCGTACTTGACGTTATTGCTCCTTCCTCTGTCGATAACGGCAGCCGTGATTACATAGTGGTTGACGGTATATATCATTCCTACCTCTATGTTACAGGCTACGGATATCGAACAAGGAATGAAGCGGCGTGGTTATCGCCACTTGTTGAAGCCGGCGATAATATCGGTATAAGCTTCACATTTAGGCGTATGCCGAGGGATAAGACGCTTTCCCGTATTTCGCAGAAAACAATGCTTAACCGCAGTAAAATGCGTGAGGTTGACGACACAAGGCAGGACTTTGAAGAGCTTGACGATGCAATATCTTCAGGTTTCTTCTTAAAAGAAGGTATGAATCGAGGCGGTCAGGATTTTTATTATATGTCCACCGTTATCGAAATCACAGCCTATGATGTAGAAGAACTTGAACAGAGAGTTTCAGATGTAATGATGCTATGTGGTTCAATGAGTATGGTGTGTAAGCGTGCCGACTACAAGCACGAACAATGCTTTTTATCCTCGCTTCCCATACTTTCAGTTGATCCTGATATTGAGCGAAAAGGCAGAAGAAACGTACTTACCGATTCGCTTGCGGCATCATTCCCGTTTTCATCATTTGAGATATATGATGAAGGCGGTATTTTTTTAGGGCTGAATAAGTACAACCGAAGTGTTGCAATTCTTGATATTTTCGACAGTGATAAGTATGCAAATGCCAACGGCTGTATTTACGGTACCACCGGTGCAGGAAAAACATTCCTCTTACAAACCATGGCTTTACGCTTCCGTATGCAAGGCACTCAGGTGTTCATTATAGCTCCCGTTAAAGGACACGAATACATTGATGCTTGCGAGGCAATAGGCGGCAAATACATAAAGATTGCACCTTCATCTAAGGACTGCATCAACATTATGGAGATACGAAAGACAAGCCTTTCAACAGACTATGAGATTAAGGCAGATACCCGTAATGACTCCATACTTGCCGAGAAGCTCCAGAGTCTTATGATCTTCTTTACACTCATAAAGAATGACATAACGCAGGATGAATTAAATCTCCTTGACAGTGCTGTTATCCGTACATATGAGACCTTCGGTATCACATTTGATAATGTCTCGCTCTACAACGAAGACGGCAATTTCAAGAGAATGCCGACTCTCAAGGACTTGTATGCTGAACTCTGTTCAAGAGAAGAAACAAAGAAGCTTTCTCTTATGATTGAGAAGTTTGCTACGGGTTCTCTTGCGTCCTTCGGCAGAGAGACCAATGTGGATTTGAGCAACAAATACATCGTGCTCGATATGACAGAAATGACGGATGCGCTCAAGCCTATCGGTATGTTTATGGCACTTGAATTTGTGTGGGACAAAGCAAAGGAAAGCCGTATTCAGAAGAAAGTTATCTTCCTTGACGAACTTTGGACTCTCATCGGTGCAGGTGCTAACAAGCTTGCGGCAAACTACGTGCAGGAGATTTTCAGACTTATCCGAGGCTTCGGCGGTGCGGCAATTCAGGCAACACAGGACTTGTCAAGCAGTTTTTCCGCAGACACAGGACGATACGGCAAGGACATACTCAACCTTTCAAGCTTCAAAATTCTTCTTCACCTTGAGGAAGATGAAGCGTTTACGGCACAAAAATATCTGTCGCTGTCGGATGAAGAAACAATGCAGATTATCCGAAACGGCAGAGGTGAAGCACTGCTTTGTGCCAACAAGAACAAGGTGTGTATCGAAATTAAGGCGTCGCCTATAATGTATGACCTTATAACCACCAAGCGATCTGACCTTGAAAAACGGAGGAAAGTATAATGCAGCAATTCAAAGAGAAGCTATCAAGACTTGAAGAAGATGTTGCAAAAGTACAACGAAAACTGAATGATTTGAAGAAGTCAAACAGCACATCTCCATCGGTTATTGAGCGTGGTATTGACGACTATATGTGCGAGGTTGAAACGCTGTGTATTCGCTCCAGAATACTCCTTGACGGGCATCGTCAGGTTGAAGTATTAAGCGACTGTTATACTGTTGATAGAAATGTCAAGAAGATAGCCGGCGATATAGAAATCACACACGACGGATGGCTGCATATCACACTTAACACTCTGCTGCCTAATTGCAGATACAAAACAAGCGGTTATGTGGGAGATACTTTGTGTCGGTTGATGCACTCTTACGACGGAGATCTTCCGTATTTCGAGACTGCATTTTTAGCCATCGTTGAGTACTGCAACAGTGAAAATCACAATGCTCTTGACAACGATAACAAGGGTTGGAAAATGATACCCAACGCCCTTAAAGGCAGAGTTATAGAGGACGATAATCAGTTCATTTTGAGCGTAGGATTGTTTGCAAAATTATCGGACGAACCTCGTTGTGAGATATATGTTTTGCCGCCTGAAGACGGTGTGATTTTTATGGATTTACTTGAAAAAGATATGCTTTAGAGGTGGCGCTGTCGAGTGGAAATTTCGTTTTTCAAAAACAAGAAAAAAAGAGTTAACAGCGTCACCTCAAAACACTGTGAAAAGCCTTGTAATACAGGGGTTTCTGGCAGTATAAACAGTATAAAAAATATGGGTAGCAGCACCCTAGGGTAGGAGGTGACGCTGTTGTGGTTTTTGACACACGAGATTTCGGGGTTTTAAGGCTTTGCGGTCTTTGCAGATATATCCCTGTAAGATTGCAGAGAAAATTTCAAACACCTATCTTTGAGCCCAAGGTTTTTGTGACTTTGAGAAATCACAAGCTTATAAAATTACAGACAAATTTACGTAGTTATAAGCTTACTCAAGATGGTCGAGAAGTCCTTGCAGAGATGGGTTTTTCATATCCTGAAGATTCAAGGACAACCATCAAAAAGGATTCGTATTACAGAAGACTTAGAGCTTCGCTTTTCAACATCACATTATACCTTGCAGGAATAGATGTTTTCTATGATGATATTCTTTTACTTGCAGGAATAGATAAGGGATTTGTAAGTTCCTTACTACTTCGCAGAGAAAATGATAATAAGGTTATTTCAGGAACGAGGTTCTTGGGAATACTAAAATCGGGTAGCACAGCGTATATTCCGTATTACATACAAAACCGTGATGAGTGGATATATCCCGGATTTGAACGTGAGATGTTTATGTCACAGATAAGTGCGATGAGAAACATTAAAAATGTTGAGATAATCCTTGCAGGAAGGAACTTGCAGGAATTGCTGAATGGTGTTTTAACGAAGCATCAGAGCAAACCAGAACCGAACGGTTTAAAGCGGTTTGACATTGCTTTGGAGGAACTTGGGTGTGATTACTTGTTTCTACCTCTCAATGATCTGGGAGTTATGCAGATGAAAGTGACAATGACTTCGAGGTATCGGGAAAGGGTTATAGATGCTTTAGGGTGTGAACCCGTAACTGTACCAACACTTACTGAATGCGACGGAATGATTGGAGGAACTCCGTATGTAGTAGGATTTGATTTTAATGTGAGAAAAATTTTAAGAGCAATAAGACAGGTTGAAAGGTATGATCCTAATTTAGAACTAAAGATATGCTGTTTTTCTTTTCAAGAAGCAGCTTTAGAGTTTCTTTTAAATAGATTCGAGGTAAAGCACTCAATTATAGTAACAATAAAGGATAAAGCAATACGCGGTATATTTCCCGAATTATTTAAGAAGGAAAATCCTATACAAATGTATCAAGGAAAGGAGGGCATGGGTATTGATGCAAGTGAAAGGCATATTAGAAAAGATGATGTCGAAATATCCGAAGATTATGAAGATATACTCTAAAATCAAAGAGAGATTTTGGTTTTATCTTTTCGGAACACTTATTTTTCTGTATCTTTATGGAATAGTAATATACTCTTTCAGAGCAGCCTTCACTAACTTCATGAACGGTACTGCCGAAAGCGTGTTTACACTCAATCCCATTAAATGCATCGGTGCTGTATTTACTCCTCAAGGCTTCGGTGTCATATTTTTTCTCTTTATCATGTACGCTCTCATATCCGGTAAATGGATACACCTTATAACCGGCGTTAAGATTACAAAAGACGAAAGAAACTTCTTTGTTTCAAGTGAAGGTACTCACGGTACTTCCGGTTGGATGACAAAAAAGGAACGTGTAAAAATCCTTGAATCAGGTACCGCGGATGAACTTCCATGTACCATCCTTTGTAAAACAAAAGACAGTGTTCTTGATGACGATAAGTTCGCCGAGTATTTAGGTCTTCGCTATGACTCAGGGCTTAACAAACACATAATTGCTTATGGTGCAACCGGTTCAGGTAAATCAAGAGGCTTTGTAAAACCTCTTATGCTCAAGATGGCACAGCTTCTTGAGTCTGGCAAAAGTAAGCAAAGTATGATAATAGTCGATCCCAAGGCCGAGCTTTTTGAACAGTACTCCGAATTCTTAAAAGGCTGTGGTTACACCGTAAGAGCTTTTAATCTTCTTGATATGGAAAATTCCGACGGGTGGAATTGCATCGGCGAAACTGAAGGTGACGTTGATATGGTACAGTCAGTAGCCGAAACGATTATTCGTAATACATCTGAAGACGGGCAGAAAGCAGACTTCTGGGATAAAGCAGAGCAGAACCTTCTTATCGCTCTTATCCTCTATGTTCAGAGTATGAGAGATCCCGTCACAAATGAGCTTCTTCCCATACACGAGCGTTCACTTGGAACGATATACAAAATACTATCAAGTGAAAGTGCAAAAAGCCTTGATGCTAAATTTCAACGCCTACCGCTTGATCATCCGGCAAGAGGTCCTTACGGTATCTTTAAGCAGGCCGCAAGTAATCTTTGGGGTAATGTATTTATCGGTCTTGGTTCCCGTATGAATGTATTTCAGAACAAGCTTGTTGACAAAATTACGAAGTACCACGAAATAGACCTTGAGCTTCCCGGCAAAGAACCCTGTGCTTACTTTTGTATTATATCGGCAACCGATACTGCCTACGAATTCCTCTCATCGCTGTTCTTCTCTATGCTTTTCAAGAAACTGTCTGACTATGCAAGAAAACACGGTGATGAAAGGGGTCGACTCCCTGTTGTAGATAATTTCGAAATGGTCGAATACTGTAATGTCGGAAAACTTCTGGATTTTAAGAAAACTATCTCTGTTGTTCGCGGTTACGGTATTAACTGCCAAATAATCGTACAGTCCATTGCACAGCTTTCAGACAGATATCCTATAAAGGAATGGGAAGAAATCGTTGGAAACTGTGATACTCAGCTTGTACTTGGCTGCAACGATATGATGACCTCTGAATATATCTCCAAAAGATGTGGCGCTGTTACTATTCAGCTTACCAATAGCATGTCGCCGCAGACGCCTCTGTTTTCGCCTATAACGCGAGAGGTTACGGGATATAGACAAACCAAGGCTAACAATACAAGACCGCTTATGTACCCCGAAGAAATTCTCCAGATGGATAACAGAGAGTGTCTTGTACTTATACGAGGTCAGAAACCATTAAAAGGACTTAAAATCATTCCAGATGAGTTGTCCGATTACAGTAGGTTGAAATATTCCCGTGTTGCTGACTACATTCCCAAGTGGCGAAAATACGAGGAAAAAACAAATAACGTGGAGACTATAGAATCTGAACCTGTTAGTTTTTCTTCCGGTGATATAACGATATCTCCCGTTTCCAATGATAACGTTGAAAAGGAAGATGAACAACCGATAATTTCTAAAGAAGAAATACAAGCGGAAATCTCCGAAACAAGAGTATCTCATAACGATGCTTCGGACGGAGAGGATGAAGTAGAGAAAGATAATATAAAACCCCAAAAAAACAAAAATAAGGAATCAGCCATAAGGATAACGGCTGAAGACATATTAAAATGACGAAAGGAACTGCTTACCATGAATGTATACAAAATAAATGACATTATAAGTTGCGATTTTTTGAAGATACCAAAATCACTGCTTGCAAATCCTAAATATAAGAGCCTGTCATCAGATGCAAAACTTAGTTACGCTTTACTCTATGACAGGCTTTCTTTATCTAAAGTCAACGGTTGGATAAACGAGAATGATGAGGTGTATCTCATATACACCCGCGAGGAAATCGCTGACGATATTGGAATTACATATAAAAAAGCAATCTCGGCTTTCAAGGAGCTTGTAACGGCGCAGCTCATAACCGAGCAACGTTGCGGCAGAGGTATGCCCAACAGAATCTACATTGTCAAGCCCGAGCTTGATGAAGCGTGTGCAAAAAAGTATGTAAAGCATGAAAATTTTAGAACTGCCAATTCGGCATGTCTTGAAGAGCAACTAAAAAAGAAAGATTCCGAAGAAATGCTTGCAACCACCGAAGGTATATACATTCCTGATATGCCGATTTCGGATATCAAGATATGCCAAAATAGCACATCAAGAACTGTCGAAATAGAAGTTCAAGAACTGCCAAATCAGCACACTAATAAGACTTATAATAATCAGACTTATTCAAATCATACTGAGATAAGTCAGTCTGTCAGTCATAGTGTAAGTGATAATACAGAGAGTGCGGACGGACAGACGGACTATGTATACAGTTTTGAGGATATTCTTGAAAACTGTCAACTTGATGCCTTTGAGGAGGAAGAACGGAAAATCCTCTATGATGCACTCGAAAGGCTCTTCTATTCCGAGAGCTTCAAGATTGGTGGCGCTATTTTACCTCGCAGAAAAGTAAGAAGCCGCATGTACGAGATTGATGTTTCAACACTTGAGTCAGCTATGGCGAAATTGCACAAAAACGAAAAGCAGATCAAGAATATAACAGCTTACGTTATGAGTACCATTTTTAACTGCATCACTGAGGACTGTACACTACTGCACGTTGATCCCTATCTTAATTCCTTGAGAGAGGTAAAAAAAGAATGAGAGGAGTGAAATAATGTATCTTAATGCTTACCAGAAATATGTCGAAGAGCTTATTGGCGAATATGAATCTCTGCTTTTAAGTCAACTGCTAAAAGCGGTTAATCACAAGTTTGGTATAGAGCTGCCCGGTATAGAAGATTACGCCAGGCAAATGTGTTACTATGGCAACTACAAAATGCTTGCCTATGGCAGCGACTATATTCTCTATGTCAAAGGCGGAGAACCAAACTACGATATGATACGCTCTTTTGATGTTGTGCTTTCATTTTTTCCGCAAGTTGCATGGCACAGAAAAAGCCGTAAGCCAATATCAATCTGTTTCTTTGTAAACACTCTTGAACACGATCGTGAAATATCGGTTATTCCCGTACAGCAAGGCAATGAGCGAATGCTTGCCCGATATGCAGACGATAAGTTTGAGGACCAAAAATGCGAGGTGGTTATATTTCTTCTTGAAACAAAGGAACAGATGAAGCTGATAAGTTCGACTTGCAATTACAGATTCGCACTTATTACAAGGGACGGCGTGATGTTTTACAAGAAAGATGCTCAGTAATATGAAAGGAGGTGGTTCCGATGGGAAACACAGCTTAAATTATAAAACAATTTTTTTACAGGAGGACATAAAATGAATTTTAACGAACTGGATTTGACAAAGCTTGACAAAAATCTTACCGATGAAGAACGAAATGAGTGGCAGGCAATATACGCTTCATACCGAGGACAATCGGTTATCTCTGGAGAAGTTGCAGGCGTTGATTTGCATGAATTCAACATAGTTCCTAAAGGAGAAACAAGATTTGTATGGAAAACCGTCAGATGTCTTATCATCATCAACTACCGTGTAAAGGTGATAATTCCCGAAACAGAGGTGTTTATAGATGAACTTGATACCGGGTATCATATTCTCCATTCAATGTGCGGTGCAAAAGTCGATTATGTTATTACCCACATTGAGCGTGAGGAAGGCTTTGCAATTGCATCTCGCAAGCTGGCGCTTGAAAAAATTCGCCGTGCCAACTCAAAGCGGAGATACAAGGCAGGACAGGTTGTTGATACCAGGGTTATCTCTGTTGGAAAAGGTGTTTGTACGGTAACCTTTAATGGTTACGATGTTATGATACCTCAGCGTGAAATCGGCTACAGTGCCGTTCCCGATCTTCGCGAAGTAATGCATCCCGGCAATGAACGCAAGGCAATGATAACCGAGTATAACAAAGCTGATGGCATTATGAAACTTTCGATAAAGCAGACTATGCCGCATCCTTTTGACGGTATTGAAACGCGCCATCCACTCGGTAGCACACGAATTGCTAAAATCGTGGGCAAATATGGTGGCGGTGTATTCTGCAGGCTTTATGATGGCGTTACCGATGTGCTTTGCTCCTACGATTCTTTGCAGAATGACGGCGATTTCAAAATCGGCGACAGTTGTGAGATTGTCATAAACAAGTACAATCCAGAAAAGAAGCTTGTCTACGGAAAAATTTTAAGAAAAATGCTAAGGAGATAAACTAAATGGGCGGCAAGTAAAACTGCCGCCTGAATTCGTATATATGGAGGAATTAAATATGGGTAAGAATATAGGTGTAATGCCGATTTGTTCGCATTGTGAAACAGGAAGAAAGGATTACGAACTTGACCGCAAAAGCCTTTTTTGCAGTCACATAAATTGCCTTAAAAACGGTAAATGCGACAAGTATGAACCTGTTATACGTAAGGCTTGTTCAAATTCAAGAAATCGAGTAATGTTATAATTTTTATAGAAATCCGAGGAGGTGAACAAGTGGAAAAATACGGATATGTAAGAGTTTCGGCAGTAGACCAGAATGAAGCGAGACAGCTTCTTGAGATGGAGCAGCTTGGTATAAAGCCGGAAAACATTTTTATTGACAAGCAATCCGGAAAAGACTTTAACAGACCAGAGTATATAAGACTTATGAAACTGTTGAAAAAATGCGATTTGCTGTATGTAAAAGCCATAGATAGACTTGGCAGAAATTACAAGGAAATTCAGGACCAATGGCGAATTATTACTAAAGAAATGGAGGTTGACGTGGTGGTTATAGATATGCCTTTACTTGATACAAGAGTATACAAGGATTTAATGGGTACATTTATTGCTGACCTTGTGCTTCAGGTGCTTTCATTTGTTGCTCAGAATGAGCGCGAAAACATAAAGAAACGTCAGGAAGAAGGCATAAAAGCTGCAAAGCTTCGAGGTGTAGTATTTGGACGTCCCGTGAAAGTTCCACCTGATGATTTTGCACACATTGTTGGCAGATGGGAAAGTGGGCATATTTCGGCACAGGATGCGGCAAGACTCAGTGATATGAGTATAGCCACATTTTATAGACGGCTTCGAGAGTTTCGAGAAAAGTAAAAATCACTATCAAAAGGTACACATTTTGATAGTGATATTTTTTTGCAAATTTTGAGGTTCAAAGGTCTGAAATCCCTTGAATTTACTTGATTATTATATCAAAAAACTCGATTTTTGTCAACGAAACTGACCTATAATTTACAAAAGCGTAAATTTACAGATTTTATCAATTAGTGTACCTTTTGGTAAATGTACCATAGGATGAAGATTTATGATAGACAAAAAACATTTAATTAATGGAGGTATTGTATGAAACGAATTTTAAGTCTGATACTGGTGATATGCACCATTATGATGGTGTTTTGTGCGTGTACAGATATTACGCTGGATACTGACGTTCAGCCACCATCTTCAACAGAGCTGTCAGATATAACAATAGAGGTTCCCGATGAACCTGAATCTACGAATAACACTGTTCCAATTACTCAACAACCTGTTGATACACAACCGAATGAAACGGAAAAGGAACCATTGATACCCGAAGAAACGGAAAACACAGAAGAACCGCAAGAAATCGAAACACCACTGCCCGAGATTGAAACACCTAAACCATCGCTGCCAGTCTCCTCAACGTTCTCAATTCACTTTATTGATGTGGGTCAGGCAGATGCAGCACTCGTCGAATGCGATGGACACTATATGCTCATTGACGGTGGTAACAAAGGAGATTCTAACACCATCTATTCTGTTCTTAAAAAAACAGAAGTAGAAAAATTAGATATTGTTGTTGCATCCCACGAACACGAAGACCACGTGGGCGGTCTTCCCGGTGCTTTCAATTACACAACAGCAGATCTCACACTCTGTCCGGTCACATCTGGCGAGAGTAAGGCGTTTGAAGATTTTAAGGAATATGCTGATAAAAACGGCAACGGAATAACCGTACCGTCTGTTGGCGATGAATATAGTCTTGGAAGTTCAACAGTAGAAATTCTCGGTGTGAATAGCACATATGACAAAAATAACACCTCGATTGTGTTGATGATTACTTATGGAGATACATCATTCCTGTTCACAGGAGATGCAGAGCGTGATGCCGAGCAAGTAATTCTTAATTCAGGTGCTGACCTCTCCGCAACTGTTCTCAAGGTTGGACATCACGGAAGCGATACATCGACCACATATCCGTTTCTCCGTGAGATTATGCCGGAATACGCGGTGATTTCAGTTGGAGACGGAAACTCATACGGACATCCTACCGATGATACTCTCAGCCGTTTGCGTGACGCGGATGTAAAGGTGTTCCGTACCGATATTCAAGGAGATATATATTGCACAAGTGACGGAAAGACTGTAACAATGTCTGCATCCCGTAATGCCGATGCAGATACCTTAAAAGCCCCGTCATTTGTAGTTGAAGTGCCGCCGTCGGTAACACAACAGCAAGAGACACAGGTTCAAGAAACACCAATGCCTGAAATTGAAACTCCAACATCCACGGGAATTACATATATTCTCAACACTAACTCAAAGAAATTCCATTATTCCGACTGTGGAAGTGCCGGACGAATTAGTGAAAAAAACAAGGATGTTTACACTGGAACACGTGAAGAACTTATTGCAAGGGGCTACTCTCCGTGTGGAAATTGTGATCCGTAATTAACTATAAAAAATCAGGAGATATGGAAATGAAATTAAAGCGAGTATTAACAATCTTTTTCTCTGTTTTGTTAGCAATATGCTGTACAATAACAACCTTTGCACATTCAGGTAGAACAGACAGTAGCGGAGGTCACAAGGATAATAAAAACAAAAGCGGTTTAGGTAGCTATCATTATCATTGTGGAGGATATCCGGCACACCTGCACAACGGTGGTTATTGCCCTTACACCGACATATTCCCTTCGAGCGTTTCGATATCTGTTGGTAAAAAGGTTTTAGGAATCGGTGAGAAAACAGATATTTCAGGAGCAGTTTATCCTGCTAATTCCTGTAATACCAATATAACTTGGGATTGTAGCGATTCCAGTGTTGTTAGAATGAAAAACGGCACTATAGAGGCTGTTGGATATGGTACGGCGACTATAACGGCAAAATCCTTTAATGGCAAAGTTGGCACAGTAAGAATTACTGTTAAGGAAATAACTGCTGAAAAAGTAACTATCAACAACATTCCAAGCGATGACAAATTGTACATTGGTGAATCTTTTCAATTAACATCGACCATAACTCCCAGTAATGTTGATAATCCAACCATTACATGGAGTAGCAGTGACTCTGCGAAAGCAACTGTTGACAACAAAGGAAATGTAGTATTAAAAGATTCCGGAAATGTCAAGATTGAAGCAACCGCAAGTAATGGTGTTAAAGGTGTTTGGCAGGCTCAGGTTAAAGAACGTTTTGTTGAGTCAATTAATATTGACGAAACGGAATTATCTATGTTACTTGGCTCTACATATGCACTAAAAGCATCTGTCACTCCTTCTAATGCTACACATCCTGAACTTCAGTGGTCAACGAGTGATGCCAATATAGTGGATGTGTCAGCCGATGGCACACTTACTGCTGTTTCTTGTGGCAATGCTGTTGTTACTGCCATTTCTACAAACGATATCAGTAAATCGGTTGAGATTACTGTCAACGAAATAGTAGCCGAATCGATATCCGTTGAAGGCGAGAACACAATTTTGTTGGGCGAAGACACAGTTTTAAGTGCAACTATTCTCCCCGAAAACACCACTGTTAAAGATGTTGCTTGGAGTGTGGATGACACAAGCATAGCAAGTATCTCTGAGGACGGAAGGATAACAGCTCTCACAATAGGTACTACTATTGTTCGTGCAAAGCAAAAAGATGTTGAGACCTATTTGGAGATTTCCGTTCTACCGATTGACGTAACGGAAATAATTATTACTTCTTCCAACGGTAGTAGCTTAAACAAAGATGAAACTACTGAATTTAGTGCAGAAATCGTACCGAACAACGCTACATATAAAAACATCACTTGGAGCACAAGTGATGAATCAATAGCAACCATTGACGAGAATGGTGTTTTGACAACACACAGTACAGGAACTGTAATGGTTATTGCCACTACCGATGGCGGTTTTGTCGCAGAATATGAGCTTAACGTTGTTTCTCCGGTTGCAGGTTTAATAGCTTTGCTTGGAGTTGGTGGTGCAGCTGCAGGTATTGGTGTTGCAGTAAAGAAGAAAAAGAAAAGCAAAAAATAATAACAAAGAGAGGGTTATGATTTTAGGGAAAAAACAATTTTTTGAATTGACGTAAAAATACTATCAAATCATTGACAACTCATAATGTGTGATAAAGTTTAGAAATGTGGATATGGTAAAATATATACACAGATTATTCTGTAAAATCAAAACAAAGGAGTTGTCAAACAATGAAAAAAATCACTGAAAAACTTATTAAAAACTTTAGAAATTATCTGATAAACGAAGAGAAGAGCGATGCCACGCTTGAAAAGTATATCCGTGATATAAGTGCTTTTCTCGCTTGGCTCTATGGCAGAGGTGTGGATAAACAGACAGTACTTGAATACAAGGCATATCTTATTGAGAACTATAAGCCAGCAAGTGTAAATTCGGTTTTATCTTCCCTCAACAGTTTTTTCACCTACAACGAATGGTACGACTGTAAGGTAAAGTCCTTGAAGATACAGAAACAGATATTTGCTTCAAAGGACAAAGTACTGACAAAAGCAGAATATGAAAGACTTCTTGATGCAGCAAAATCTAAGAAAAACGAACGTCTTTACTTGCTGATGCAAACTATATGCTCAACAGGTATCCGTGTGTCAGAATTACGCTTTGTGACTGTAACTGCCATTAATTCTGGAGTTGCTAACATCAATTGCAAGGGTAAGCTGCGTCAGGTGTTCCTACCGAAAGCACTCTGCAAGGTTCTCATACGGTATATACGAGAGCAAAAAATAACAAGCGGTTCCGTGTTCGTGTCCCGAACAGGTAAACCGCTTGACAGAAGCAATATTTGGTCTGATATGAAAAAACTTTGCGAATCCGCAGGAGTTTCAAAGGACAAGGTGTTTCCACACAATCTTCGCCATCTTTTTGCACGCACTTACTATTCGCTTCAGAAAGACATTGTGCGCCTTGCCGATATTCTCGGACACTCCAGTGTAGATACCACGAGAATTTATACAATGGAAACAGGTGAAGTGCATAAGAGGCAGGTTGAACGATTGGGGTTTTTAAGAGAATAAAAAAGCACAACATAATTTCTATTATGTGATAGAGGTAATACCTCATAATTTCTATTATGTGTATATAAAACACACAATTTCTAAAAAACAAAATTAAATGCTTATAAAAAAGCACGACTATAAGACCAATAGCAAATCTTTAATAGCCATTGGTCTATATCTTTATGCCTATATGTAAACTTTTTCTACATCATATTACAAATTACTATCAAAACATTGACAAATTGACAAAAATATGATAGACTATTTGATAGTCTAAATAATGGATAATGGGCAGTTAGTATATTTCGTACAACATAATAGAAATTATGTTGTACGAGGAACTGTTTTTTATTTTAGCACGCTATGTATCGAACGCTACATAAATGTGCTTGTATTCCACAAAAAATTAGACACAATTGACAAACGGAGGAAAGGGGAAAAATGAGAGAACCAACTGAACGCGAAGATCAAAAAGAAGAGGTACTTCAAAAATGTTTTGAATGCTTGGTTTCCGCCGGATTGGAGAATGTCTCGATTAGAGAATTCACGAAAGCTACAGGACTAAACAGTAGTAGTCTTTATTATTGGTTTTCTGATAAAGATGAAATTGTTTTAGATGCGACAGAGTATGGTCTAAACAAAATAATTACCTGCCTTTTTGATTACGCAACAAAAAACATTGATGATATTGAGATGATGTGTAAAGGCTTCCCAGATGTGGTAAAAGAGTACAGTTCTCAATTAAGGTTGATTTTTCAAGTTGCAACAAGTCCACAGTACGGGAAAAGAGCTGTTGAAATATCAAGCCATTTTTCTGCTTTCTATGATAAATTTGCAAAAAAATTGTCAGAAAAACTCGATGCTGATTATACTACTATACGTCATTTAGTTGATTTGTTTGTTGCAGCGATAGTTGATTGTGTAATATGGAACGAATGGGACAAGTTAACACAAGAAATTGATTTTATTTTAAAATTGTTTACTAACAAAGGAGAATAAAGATGTATTTATTTGATTTCTTAAAAAACATTACAAAAAAAGGAAATATCGGTATACTAATTTATTTAATATTGAATACGGTTCTTATAGTTGCAATCTTTAGCGGAGGTTTTCAAACTGTAGAAGGCGTATTACTTGGACTTGGTGCATATCTTCTTTCGCTTTTTATTGCATTGTCTCCGGTTGGAGAGTGGTTACTTCGAGTTCAAAATGGTTGCAAAAAGATGACTTCGATGGAAGATATTGAGCGATTTGAACCTCTGTTCAGAGAAGTATATTCTCAAGCAAAAATGGCAAACCCCGAACTTCCCAACGATATTAAGATGTTTATATCAGATAGTGCTGAGCCTAACGCATTTGCAACAGGAAGAAGAACCGTATGTGTAACTAAGGGATTAATGAGTTACACTGATGAGCAAATCAAAGGCGTTTTGGCGCACGAATTTGGGCACTTAGCTCACAAAGATACTGATGCTATATTGATTGTTAGTGTAGGAAATATGATAATAAGTGCTATTTTCCTTTTGATTAGAATAATTTCTAATATTTCATTTGGGATAGCAAAAATATTCACATTGTTTATGGGAGATAATGCGGGAAGTATTTTTGGATTTTTGTTTATGTGTTTAGGAAAGCTTGCAGCGGACTTTATACTTGCAGCATTAATGTGGATATGGACCAAATTGGGCGTTTTGCTCTGTATGTATTCAAGCAGACAGAACGAATATGCAGCAGATGAATATGCCTTTAACTGTGGATACGGTTACGACCTGCAACAAGTTTTAGAGAGCTTTGGAAACGGATCGGGTTCTACTGGATTGTTTTCAGCATTAGTATCAAGCCATCCTGATACATATAAGCGTATCGCAAGATTACAACAACTTGAAAGCGGATATTAATTTTTAAAATATTTGAGGGTACAAAATGAACGATATAATACCATCTGGCAATATGACAACAATGACAGCATTAGATACAAGTAATCATTTAGCTCTTGTTGAACAAGGGTTGTCTGTTGCGGATCAATTTGTTAATCGTAATTATCTTATTAACTTAAGTGATTATCAAGTTATGCCTCTTGAAGAAGAGTATAAAATTTATAACAAAATCAGGCTTTTCCATGTTCAGAAAATGGTATATGACAGGCATGAGAATATCAATGACAAGTTAATAAGTGTATACAGTGCCCTTCAAAACTTGGGAAGCTCCGCATTACTTATTATAAATAGTACGACTGGTGGCATTGATTTTTATTTAGGCGTGCGTTCTGAATCTGATGCAGCTACATCTGGAATGATTTTGCAAAAAGGCTTGGCTGGTAATTTTCCTGGCAGTGAAATATCGAGCATAAAGAATAGTCAAATAGAAGAGTTAATGTCTGGCATAGTTAAGTCCGAGGCTTTTAACACGGATAAAAATGTCGCTGCTGTTACAATTGTTCCTTCTGCAAGAGATGATGATAAAGATCGATTCGTACAAGGAATAGAAAAATTCATTGATGCAATGATGGGAGAAGCATATACTGCAGTAATTATAGCAAACCCGCTTGGTAAAGATATCCTTGAAACCAGGAAGAGAGGGTTGGAAGAACTTTATTCCAACATATCTTCTTTTGCCTCCCAGTCATTATCATATGGAACCAATTTTAGCGAAGCAGTTTCTGAAGGCAACTGTAGAAATTTTGCTAACTCTTTAAGCAAAAGTATTTCTGATACAAATAGCAGATCAACTGGAAGTTCTTCCTCGCATACTAACACGTCTTCTCACGGAAGTAACTGGAACTTCGGTATATTTGGAACCAATTCCGGAAAATCAAGAAGCAACACATACGGTACAACTAATACGGATTCGTGGAGCAAAGCAGTAACATCCGGTAATACAGAGACTGTTAGTGAAGGTACATCAACGAATAAAACTCTTACCGAAGGTGACACTAGAAGCTTAACATTAAATCATGAGAACAAAACGGTTAAGAACCTCATGGAAAAAATTGATGAACATCTTAAACGCATAAATGAGTGTGAATCATTTGGTCTTTGGGAATGTGCCGGGTACTTTGTTTCTCAGGAAATACAAACGGCGGTTGTTGCGGCTAACACATTTAAGGCACTTATGGCTGGTACGACATCTTCTGTTGAAAATTCTTTTGTCAACATATGGGGTGTTAGAAATGGTTCAAACACGAAAAAGGTATTAGAATATCTTAATTACGGAATTCATCCACAAATTCAGCTGCCCCTTTCTGCAGGTATAAGTGAACAGACTGTCACCCCTGCGTGTATGATAAGTGGAAACGAACTTCCGATTGTAATGGGTGTTCCTCACAAATCAATCACTGGCTTAACAGCTATAAGTGTTGCGGAATTTGGTCGCAATGTATATACAAGTGAAAAAAAGTTGGAAGAAAGAGTTATTAACATAGGCAATGTATATCACATGGGAAAAGTTGAACCACAATCTGTTTCTCTTGATGTAAATTCATTTTCTTCCCACTGCTTTATTACTGGCTCTACCGGTTCCGGAAAATCTAACACATCTTACAGAATCCTTGATGAAATGATAAGGAATGGTGTGAAGTTCCTTGTAGTTGAGCCGGCAAAAGGTGAATATAAAAAGGATTTTGGGGCATTGGAAAATATAAATATTTTCTGCACCAATCCGAAGCAATATCGAATGCTCAAACTCAATCCGTTTAAGTTCAATGATAACATTCATGTTTTGGAACATTTAGACCGATTGATTGAAATTTTTAGTGCTTGCTGGCCGATGTATGCTGCAATGCCTGCAATTTTCAAAGAGGCTATAGAAAAATCTTACGCTAGATGTGGATGGGATTTAGGTAATTCTATTTACATCAAAAATACAAGAGCAAAATATCCAACTTTCGTGGATCTCCTTGAGATATTACCGCAAATAATTGACGAAAGTAGTTATTCTGCTGATTCCAAAGGCGATTATACTGGTGCACTTGTAACGAGGGTTAGATCAATGACAACCGGTATAGCGGGACAAATCTTTTGCGACGATAACGATATTGACGACAAGGTTTTGTTTGATGAAAATACCATAGTTGACCTTAGTAGAGTTGGTTCTGCTGAAACCAAGTCCTTACTGATGGGAATTTTGGTTATGAAATTGAATGAATATCGAATGTCAACTACTGTTGGAGAAAATATCCCATTAAAGCATGTAACTGTTTTGGAAGAAGCTCATAATCTTCTTAAACGTACTTCAACAGAACAATCTCAAGAAGGCGCAAACCTTATGGGTAAGTCTGTGGAAATGATAAGTAGTTCTATCGCCGAGATGAGAACATATGGCGAAGGTTTTATTATAATAGACCAGTCCCCCACAGCGGTAGATATATCTGCGATTAAAAACACTAATACAAAGATTGTAATGCGTCTTCCCGAAAAAGGTGACTGCGAAGCAATTGGTATGGCTATGGGTTTAAACGACGAACAGATTTTGGAATTATCAAAGCTTGAGCGTGGTAAAGGTGTTATATTGCAAAACAATTGGCTAGAAGCAGTGTTAACTAGCATTTCATGGTGGGGTGATAAATACAAAGGTACTGAAAAATTGCTCGATTACTCCGAAGTTTTATCAGTTAGAGGAAAGATGTTTGAAGCCCTTTATCGTCAGTATAAAAAACGTAACATATGTATGGAAAATATAATCGAAATCATTGATTCTT
>JAZRKT010000044.1:0-4097 GCA_045646465.1 Eubacteriales bacterium
ATAGGTGTTGCCACCTCCGTTGCATCCATTGCCTCAGGTATCCCCGGTATTATTATACAGCTTATTTTCATTCCGCCTATAGTGAAAATTCTTTCTCACCTTAAGGTTTCAAGAAGCTGAGCAGCATAACAAACGAATCAGAGCAAAACCATTATAAATGTTTAGGTCAAGCCTTTTTAAAGGCTTGACGTTTCCAAAGACAGCGTCTTTGGTCGCCGTCCGCAGACGGCGAAACGCCTTATGCCTCACAAAGCGCAGGAAAGGTGAATTTGCCGTCCTTTAAAGGACGTAAAAGAGGAAAACCCTTTTCGGGGGTCTTACGATACATAAAGCTAACTTTTAATCATATAATTTTCGGGGTGTAACAATTTATTTTGCTACACCCCGCTTGCATATTGCGTTTTTATATAAATCTTTCCACCGCAGTAAACAGCGGAACAAAGGTGCTTGAATCAATAGCTGAAACCTTGATTCTGTAAGGCTGTCTCAGTCCCTCAATCTCAAACGAAAGCTCATTTGCCGTCTGTGAGGCCCTGTAAACCGCACGTCTTGAAGCAATAAGCTGATTTCTCTCGTTGTATACCGCCACTACTACCGTGTAGGACGGAACGGCAGAATAGGACAGTACCTTTGCCGAAAGAACGCCGTCTTCAAAGGACAGACTGTCAATTCTTAAAATAGGCTTGTTGCCGTACATTACTTTAAGAACGGGATACTCAACACTTGAAATAAAGGTCCAGGTATTGTCAAAATCAAAGCCGATGGTGTTTTCTATAAAATCGGCAGAGTTGAGACTTGTCTGCGCAACAGAGGAAGCATTTGCGCAAATATAAATGGAATTTGTTGAAGAAAAGACCGCCTTGTTTCGCTGATAGAATACGTTTTGTGCATAGGCGTACTGATAAATGTCAGCTGTAATAGCACCTGCATATGCCTTTAATGTGCCCGATTCATCGGAAACAGAAGCATTTACGCTTGCTGCGGTAAAGCAATTTTCAAGCATTATGTCATAGTCCCGAATTTCCGCATTAAGTTCTGCATCGCTTGTGCTTACTGGAGGCAGGTAGCTGCTTCCGTAGGAGTCAATAAGACCCACAAGACCGCCTGCGTAGCAGGAGCTTTCTGAGTGTACCGTAACTGAGCCTGTGAAGTAGCTTGTTTTTGCACTTGCGAGTGAAAGTGCGTAGGTGTACATATATCCGAAAAGACCGCCTGCATATATGTGTCCGGCTGGATACGTATTGGTAACGGAAATGTCGGCTGTTGCGTAGCTGTCCGTAACCTTAGAGTAACCGATATCTGTGCCAAGGTAACCTGCGATGCTTCCTGCGTATATTGTCTTTGCACTTGCAGATATTTCAAATTTTGAAGGGCTTACGAAAACGCGGTCAATTACCGAAGGCGTTTTCTGGCCCCTTGCAGTAACATATCCTGCAAGACCGCCGACATAAATTTTGTCGGTGCTTGTATAAGAGTCATAGTCTATTTCAAATTCCGAGACAATAAGGTTTACAACAGTACCGTTGTAGATGTAGCCGAAAAGACCTGCATAGTCGCCGCCTTCAATCACAAAGCAACTTACTGAATAGCCGTTGCCGTCAAGATATGCGCCGTAGGGATTTTCCTTGGTGCCGATAGGTGTCCAGCTATTGTAGCCAAGGTGAATGTCGCTTCCGAGAGCAAAATAGCAGTCAGTATAATCGCTGTCGCCTTCATTTATAACCTTTGCAAAAAGTGCAAATTCCTCGGCACTTGAAATGATGTAGGGAAGTGACTTTGTGCCGTAGCCGTCGCTGAAGCTGTCGGCAACCTCGCCGTTCCAGGCAGATTTGTTGATTTCACGGAATACGGCATATAAGGTTACGTTGCCTGTTACTGTATATGTATCGAAATCAACCTCCGAGCCGTTTTCGGTAAGTGACCAGTATTCAAATTCGTATCTGTACTTGCTTGTGTCGGATTTTGAGGGAACGGCATCGGAAAGTGTTACATAATCGCCGTAATCAACGTCAAGCACCTTGCCGAATGCTTTGCCTTCCGACATAAAGCTTACCTTGTAAACCTGTTTCTGTGCCGAGAAAACCGCATGGAAGGCTGTGTCACCCTCAAGCACACCGTTTTCAAAGTCAAAAGGCTCTCCGTCCTCTGTTAGTGACCAATGGGAGAAGGTGTATACATACTTATCATCCGCCGTTTTTGTGGGAATGGAAGCGGGAGCATATGCTTTTCCGTCCTCGCCGAAATAGTTTTCTTCAAAACGCTTGCCTTGGTTATAGAAGGTTAGAACGCCTGCAACATTTTTGAGTACGGGATAGGGATAATCAGAGGAGCTGTCAAAGGTCCACGTGCTGTCAAAATCAAAGCCTTCATAGCCGTCAGCTGTTTTTGAAGCCTCGGAGGAAATAACAAGAATACTGCTGTCCTGGAAAATTTCAAGTCCGCTTACCGTCTGGTCCTCAAGAATGTAGCAGTTTGCAAACAAAGGAGCAAAGCTGTAACCTGCAAAGCCGCCCTCATAGGATTCTTCCTTATTTGCATTTTCCACGGGAGTATATGTCACGTTGCATGAGGAGTAGCAGCGGCTGATGGGCTTGCCCATAGAGGTGTTGTAGCCTTCAAAGTCAATCTGACCTACAAGTCCGCCCAGTGCCGAGTAGCCGTATACCTTTTGTTCATCGACGTTCTGGTCATAGTAGCGATACCAGTAAACGCCGTAGCTTCCCGCTTTGATATCTCCTGAAGTGTAGCAGTCGGAAATCAGGAAGTTTTCTGTTGAGGAAATGTTTCCTGCCAAGCCTCCCGCAAATGCGCAAAGCTGTGCCTTTGCAGTTACGTTGGATGAGGAATGACAGGCAGAGATTACGGCATTACCGCCTATCTGATCTGTAACCTTTGTAGCTGTCTGAGCAATAAGACCGCCTGCAAAAACGGTAACGTAAGGCGAAATAAGACAGTCTGCGGTAACATTGCCTGAGGTTTTTGCCTTTCTTAAGGAAAAGCTGCAGTCTGTAAGTGCACCCAGGTATCCGAAAAGTGATGAAGCATAAGCCTGATAGGGCGTGGGAATCGCACCGTTTTTATCCTTGTATTCCGAAGCATTTACGGAAACGTAAACGTTACAGTCTGTGCTGACACCGAATATGTAACAGTCTGCATTTGCACCAGCTATCATAAAACCCGCAAGACCGCCGGCATACACGTCCTTGTCGTAATATTCTAAGGAAACAGAGGAATTTGTAATGTGACAGTTCGTTATAGTGCATTTGCCTCCTATACCGTTACCAACTATTCTACCCGCAAGAACACCTACGTAAGACTGAGCAACCTCTGAGACAGTACTTGTTTTGTCAATGTCAACTGTAGCGTTATCAAGGTTGAGATTTTTTATTTCACCGTTTAAAACAAGTCCGAAAAAGCCGATGTAGGGAGTGTCGGATGTTGTAATTTTGAAGTTTGAAACTGTATAGCCGCAGCCGTCAAAGCTGCCTTGAAAAGCTGTGCTGTATTTTCCCGAAGCTGTGAAATATCCCACGGGAGTCCATTCCTCTCCACCAAGGTCTATGTTGCCTGTCAGCTTGTAATAACTTCTTATGCCAATACCCGAATTGATGTTTTTCGAAAAGAGCTCAAGATCTGCCGCATCCGATATTTCATAGGGAGCTTCTGCTGTTCCGTCGCCACCGCTAAACTCTTCCGTCATAAGAAACGCATCGCCTTGTATAACATTTACTGGCTTTTCGTCTGTTGCATCTTCTTGCGTACTTTCGGCAACATAGGCAAAACGGAGCGAGGATGGCTCTGACTGAGCCTCGCTGTCGTAATTATCTAAAGGCTGTTCTTCAACTATTTCTGCGGTTGATTCCACGCCTGAAATCATAACAGGCGCGGCGTATGCCGAGGAACAAATCATTGAGGAAGCCAAAATAATGCTGAGTAATTTTTTCATATGGGTACGTATGCAAAAAGCATACTCCTCCTTTGTAAAATAATACACAATAATTATACAACAAGTGCGGATTTTTGTCAATCATAGTAAAAGAATGTTTACAACAAAGGAAAAATATTTTTTTTGCTGTTAAAAGTCGAAAAAACTATTG
>JAZRKT010000045.1:0-9634 GCA_045646465.1 Eubacteriales bacterium
GTCTTTTTACAACAAGTTTAAGATTGCTGTAAATGCCACTAATTCATTTACATTACTTAAAGATTTTTTCTTATATTAAGAATCCTTATCATTATCGGGCTAAGAACAAGATTCATTCCAACTTCAAATACAAAATTCGCAACAGCAAATCCGAAAAATACCGCCATACCCGTTTCAGGCGATTCGGCAGCCTGTGCTATATCAGAAACGTTATCAAGCATAAACACCGCACATCCGATTAAAAACACTGACGTGTTAACAACAGGACATACAACTGCTGAAACAACTGCTGCGAATAAATCGTTAACCTTTTTGAAAAGCTTGTAAACCAGTCCGGAACACAGTCCGCACAAGACGCCTTTTGCAAGCACAGTAATTATTGTACCCCAAAAATCAAAAGCGAGAAAAAGATTTGCTCCGCCACTTGCCAGCACCACCACACCAAATACAAGACCAAGCCAAGCTCCGACTATAGGTCCGCACAGCATCGCCCCAATAGCAATGGGAATCAGACCAATTGCGGTAGAAAATGGTCCGAAGAACGCAGTAAAGGTCGCCATTAGCTGAAAAACTATCACCAATGCGGTGAATACTGCTCCCAAAACCATTCTTTTTGTGTCTGCCCTTTTGTTGTTTGCCATTAAAAATTCCTCCTTGCTGTCGTCCTCATATGAGGTACAACGCATAAAATTTTTATATCAACCGTCGCCGTAAAGCGACAGATGTATACAACAACCTTTAACTGTTCTTTTTGTAAATTATGCCAAGCCCTTTGAGCACCATATGCTCGTCAAGGGTAATTTTGTGTCTGCAATAAGGTATTACAACAGGTGCAAGTCCTCCCGTTGCAAAAACGGGTACCGTCTTTCCCATTTCCTCAAAAAATCTGTCTATCATACCGTCTATCATTGAGGCGTTGCCGAAAATAACTCCGCTTTTCATACAGTCGACGGTATTCTTGCCGATAACATTTTCGGGAGCTTCAAGGCTGACAAGCGGAAGCTGTGCCGTTCTTTCATTCAGTGCATTAAGTCCCATCGTGACGCCTGCTATGATGGAAACGCCTATAAAGGTGCCGTTTTTGTCGGTTGCCATAATTTTTGTAGCCGTACCCATATCCACAATAATTGCAGGACTTGAATAAAGCTTTGCACAGGCAACACAGGCACATATAAGGTCAGAGCCCACCGACGACGGATTGTCGCAATGAATGTTTATACCCGTTTTTATGCCCGGTGCCACAATAACAGGCTCGACGCCGTAAATAAATCTTACCGCATTTGTGATAACGCTGTTTAACGGAGGCACTACCGATGAAATAATTGCACCCGTGATTTTAAGGTTATCCTTATTGTACAGCGACAGCGTGCCGAGGATTTTTTCGGCATACTCATCATCGGTTTTGGAGGCATCCGTGCTTATGCGTGCAACAAACAGAAGCACATCATCCTCAAATCCGCCAAGGGCAATGTTTGTGTTACCTATATCAATTGCAAGCAACATAGCGTAAGCCTCCTTTTACCCACTATCCGAGGCTATTGTATCACACCTCTTCCATACAAGTAGTTAACAGCATCAATCATTTTTGTAAACATTCAGCTTTGTGACAAAAAACACCTTTTATTATTCACAAAGTATGTGTTACAATTACTACATAACGTGTAGAAAAGCTACGCACTTTGGGAGGCTAAAAAATGGACAAAATTTTCAGGGAGAAGGTTACCGAATCCCTGATGGCCGTTCTGCCTGTAGCGGCAATCGTGCTGCTTATGAGTATCATTCTTGTTCCAATAGATGTGGGAAATATGATGATATTCCTTGTAAGCACGGTAATGCTTGTGTTCGGTATGGGAATGTTCCAGCTTGGTGCCGACACAGCTATGGGTCCTCTTGGTGAAGGTATAGGAACGGATATCAGTAAATCCAAAAACACTTTTATCATCATTCTTATCAGCTTTATAATGGGACTTCTTATCACTATCGCAGAGCCTGACCTACAGGTACTGTCAAATCAGGTGCCGTCTGTTCCCAATGCCACGCTTATATGGACGGTGGCAATAGGTGTCGGTCTGTTTCTGGCAATGGCGGTAATACGTATTATCCTTAAAATAAACCTTTCGGCAATGCTTATGGTTTTATATGCAGTTGTTCTGATTCTGTCATTCTTTGTTCCCGATAACTTTCTTGCTGTTGCCTTTGACTCGGGCGGAGTTACAACAGGACCTATGACGGTGCCCTTCATTATGGCTATGGGTATAGGTCTTTCGGCAATAAGAGGCGACAAGGATGCTTCAAAGGACTCATTCGGTCTTGTAGCTCTTTCAAGTATAGGACCTATTCTTGCAGTAATGCTTCTTGGCTGCTTTTATGCTCCCGACCAAGCAATTACCTCTTCTGCCGAGGCTGCAAAGGTTGACACTATGCGCGACGTAATGAGAATTTTCATATACGAAATACCTCACTACGCAAAGGAAGTGCTTATTTCGCTTCTTCCTATCGTCGGCGTGTTTTTGCTGTTCCAGCTTATGAGACGCAGATTCCACAGAATACAGGTTCTGAGAATGAGCGTGGGCTTTGTTTATACATACCTTGGACTTGTACTGTTTTTGTGCGGAGTAAACATAGGCTTTGCTCCTGTAGGCTCGATGCTTGGTCAGAAAATAGTAGAAGCTGACTTCAAATGGCTTCTTATTCCCATAAGTATGCTTATAGGTTACTTCATCGTAAAAGCTGAGCCTGCCATTCAGATACTTAACCACCAGGTACAGACCGTTACAAAGGGTGCAATTTCAAGTAAATCAATGAACCACGCTCTTTCTATAGGCGTATCTGTCAGCGTCGGTCTTGCAATGCTTCGCATCCTCACGGGTCTTCCCATTCATTTCATAATAATTCCCGGCTATATCATCGCACTTATAATGTCAAGATTTGTACCTCAGATTTTTGTAGGTATAGCCTTTGACTCGGGCGGAGTTGCCTCGGGTCCTATGACCAGCACATTCCTTTTGCCCTTCTGCATAGGTGCCTGCACAGCCGTGGGAGGAAACCTTATGACAGATGCCTTCGGTGTTGTTGCACTTGTTGCACTTACTCCTCTTATCGCAATACAGATAATGGGACTGAGCTACAGATTCAAGCTTGCAAAGCAGATAAAGACAACCGCCTCCGAAGAAACAGTCATCCCCGACGACAGCGATATCATTGTGGAATTTACGGAGGAATAAAATATGAATATAAGCGAAAAACAGTCAGCGTTCAGAGTGCTTGTATCCATTACCACGCCTAAGCTTGCCGAAAAAGCGGCGGAAATGTTCATACTTGACAGCATTCCCATGCAATACGAATGTACGGCAATAGGAACAGCACCCAGCGAAATGATAGATATTCTGGGGCTTGGCAATCCCGACAAGGTAGTGCTTTTAAGCTATATGCCCAAGGATATTGCTGATAATATGCTGAAAAAGCTGAAAAAAGAGCTTAAGCTCGGCACTGTAAACAGCGGTATAGCATTTACGCTTCCGCTGAAAAATGCCAACAGCCTTATAGTAAAAATGTTTGAAGGCTTTGATGACGGAATTGACAAGAGTGAACAAAGGAAGGTGAACACACAGATGACCGATACACAGTATTATTTGATAGCCGCAGTAGTTAATCAGGGCTACAGCGAAAGCGTAATGGAGGCAGCCCGTGAAGCAGGTGCGGGCGGCGGAACGGTAGTACCCAGCCGAAGCATTGTAAATGAAAAGGCAATCGGCTTCTGGGGCACAACTATCCAGGACGAAAAGGATATGATTTTCATAGTTGCCGACGAAGAAAAGCGTCTTGACATTATGCAGAAGGTCAGCTCAAAGTGCGGTATGCACAGCGAGGCGAAGGGGCTTATTGTTTCTCTTCCTCTTGACAATGTTATAGGCATTGACAGAGAAGACTAACGTTTTTCTTAATAGATTATTCTGATACCGAGGTTTTATGCTTTGGTATCTTTTTTACTTAGTATGCGCAAGGTTACATTAACGCGAGGAAAACGTTACTTAAGCTTTCATATTGATTGTATACAAGGGCTGTTCCCGAAGGAGCAGCCCTTGTATTATTTAGATAACAGATAAGAGATAATAGTGAATAGATAATAAGATGTGGAAAAATTTCTTCAATTTATCAGCAGATTCCACCTTCGGTCGTCCGTGCCTTACGAAATTCGCATTTCAAATTTCCTTCTTCGATTTTAAAAATAACCTATATATCCTTGCCTATCTTGGGAAGCACCTGCTCTATTATCTGCGAAATGCGGCTTACGGGAACAATCTGTACCTTAAAGCCTTCAAGGTCCTTTTTTGACAATCTGTCGTAGTTGTCACGCGGAATAAACACCTTACTGCAGCCCGACATTTCCGCCGCCTGTATCTTGGCAAGAGCTCCGCCTATGGCAAATACGTTGCCGAAAAGGTCAATTTCTCCCGTGTATGCGGCGTTAATGCTTACAGGCTGTCCGCTGACTGCCGACAGTATAGAAACTGCTATTGCAGTACCTGCAGAAGGACCGTCCTTGACCACCGCGCCCTCTCCGAAATGAAGATGCAAACCGAAGTTGCGCTTGTTTTTCATATAGTTCATTCTGACATAGGTCTTGGCAATTTTAACGCTGTCAAGGGTGCTTTCCTTAGGAAGACCTGTAACGGTTGTCTGTCCGTCATCAGGGGTTATAACCGTTTCCACGGAAAATGCCATACCGCTGTTTGTACCCGATACCGCAAGTGCCTTTGAAAAGCCAGGGGCATTATGCTCTACAAGGTTGCCTCTGGGCATAGGCTCCTGTCCTAAAGAGCTTACTACATCCTTTTCGGCAATTTCAACTTCATTGCACTGAACACCGTCGTACAGCCTGTCATTTACTATTCTGCGTGCAGCTTTTTCAAGGTCTCTGACGCCCATTGACGTGCAGTAGCTTGACACAAGAAGCTCTTTTGCCCTGTCGCTGAAGGTGATTTTTATGCTGTCGTTACGCATTTCACGGCAAATGGCAGGTACAATACAGCTTTCAAGAATGTTCTTCTTTTCGGCTTTGGTATAGCCGTCAATGTTGATAACCTCAAAGCGGTCAACAAGCCAGGGCGACATTTCTGAAATATCGTTTGCCGTAGCCACAAACAGCACATCCGACAAATCTATGGGCACACCTAAAAATCTGTCGGTAAATCCCTGACAGTTATCAAGCAAATCAAGCATTGCATTGCCTGCTCCTTTACCGCCCTGCGAGCCTGTTTTATCTATTTCATCAAGCTGAATAAGTGCGTTTGTTGTGCCTGCCCGTGAAAGCCCCTTTACTATTTCACCTGCATCAGCATCAACGTATGTGGAAGAAAAGCCTTTGATAACTGCCTCGTCGCTGACACCGCCAAGTGAAATTTTGATGTAAGGAACACCCAGCGCTTCGGCAATGCTTTTGCATACGGTGCTCTTGCCCGTTCCTGCAGGACCAACAAGAAGAATACGTCCCGAGGAAAGTCTGCCCGTCTTTGACGCCGCCTTTGCGCACATAAGCCTTGCAATCTGCTCCTTGACGCCGTCAAGACCGTAGTGGGTTTTGTTGACACAAGCAAAGTATTTTTTTCTGTCAAAGCAGTCAAAGCCGCGACTGTCGGGAATAAGAGAAGTAAGATACTGTGCTCTTTTTTTGCTTTTTTCCTTTTCCTGAGGTGTTTTGCCCGTCACATTAAGCTCGTCAAGTGTTCTTGTGATTTCAGTACGGACATCGGGAGCAAGGCGGTTTTTACTTCTTGCAAAGCGAAGAAATACGTCATTTTCGTCAAAAAGACCGTCAAGTGCCTTTTTCACAAAGCCGCTGTCAACGGTGACAGAGCTTCTGATGTTGCTCTCATTCCACGAGGAAAGAATTTTGCGCACCACTGTCGTAATATTTTCCTTCAACATTCTGACACCGCGGTCGCTGCAGTAACGGCAAACTATCATTTCAACAGCCTTGCGTGTAAACACGATTTCGTTCTTTTTAAGGCGGTACTGCTTTGTGATTTCGGGAATAAAATACTTTTCTGCAATGTCAGCCTTTTCGCTGTCGGTGTAGTCGTCGATGTGTATTACGTCAAAGCGGTTGACAAGATAATCGGGAATATTATCAAGGGAATTTGCCGTGGCAATGAAAATAGTATTTGTAATCTATACCCCTGTTTTCGTTTCTCTATAAATCTCCATAAAAGTCGATAAAACCCTTATTATACAAGGCTTTTTTGAAGGTCAATTAAAATGTATCTCTATATATCTCCATATAACTCCACGACAAAATGGTGTAAAAAATGGTGTAGTAAATGGTGTAGTGAATAGTGTAGAGATTGCTTACAAAACATTTTTACAAAAAAGCCAATACAACATTTTATAAAAAACAATTACAAAATTCAATATAGAAAATTCTCAGGGAGACTGTAAAAAATCAGTCTCCTTGTTTTATATACTCTCCCCTCACTTCCGGACAAAACGTCCGGAAGTTTTGTTTTAACCAAGATTCGTTTGCAATCATACATTAGAAGCTTTTAAAATAAATACACCAAAATATTCAGGAGGTAAAAATTATGAGTGAAGTAATATGCTTAATCAACTTGAAAGGCGGAGTCGGAAAAACCGTCTCCAGTATCAACATTGCATACTCCTTTGCAAAGCTCGGTAAGAAGGTACTTATAATAGACACCGACTGCCAAGGCAATATTGCAAAGGCTCTCGGTAAAAACTATGATGAGAATCCCAACACTATTGTCGCTCTTATTACAGAAGCAATCGAGGGCGATGTAACAAAACAGCGAGTGTGTGAATGTATATACACCGTTGGCACAGTTGACATTCTCCCGTCAAACTTCCTGCTTGCAGGAATCGAGTACCGCCTTATGAATGCTTTCAATCGCGAATGTGTTCTCAAAGCAATCGTCGATATGGTTCGTGAGGAATACGATTACATCGTTATTGACTGCCCACCCAATCTTGGGCTTATGGTAACAAACGCACTTACCGCATCAGACAGTGTTCTTATTCCCGTTGAAGCACACTACCTCAGCTTTGAAAGCCTCAAGGTAATGCTCGGCACTGTTGAAATGGTAAAGAAAAAGCTTAACCCAGACTTAAAGATCGCAGGTGTATTCCTTACGATGTATCAGCAAAGGACCAAGCTCAGCCAAGGCATTGAAGCAAAGTTATTTGAGATATACGGTGCGAACATCAATGTGTTTAATGATGTGATACCCTATTCCATCAAGGCAGCAGAACAACCATTGTACGGAAAAAGTCTTATCGAGCTTGCTCCCAAGCATCCCGTGTCTTGGGCATATATGAATATTGCAAAGGAGTTGGTCGCCGATGGCAAACAATGATGTTTTTTCGGCCTTATCAAAAAAGACGGAAAGCAGTGGAATATCTGCAGTAAGCGGTCTTACTGAAATGTTCGGTCTATCGGTAAATTCAAGACTAACGGTACTCCCTATCTCACAGCTTCGTGAAAAAGAAAATCACCCTTTCAAGGTAACCGAGGATGAAAAGCTTCTTGCACTTGCAGACAGTATCAGAGAAAACGGACTTATGCAGCCTGTCATTGTTCGTCAAATCGAATATGGCATATACGAGATTCTTGCAGGTCATCGCCGTACACGTGCTTGTAAGCACAACGGTGACAAAGAGATAAAGGTTCTTGTGGTGCAGGCTGAAGACGAGCTTGCTAACCGAATAATGATAGCAACCAACTTTCAGCAGAGGGATACACAACTCCCATCTGAAATTGCTCGCTCCTACCTCATAAGATACACCGATCTGAAAGGGCGAAAACGTACTTCCGACGAAAATTCCACCGGGTGGAATTCTGATGAAAAGATAGATAAAATCATGGAAAAAGAGTTCAATACTTCAAAATCTAATGTGTATCTCTATCTCAGGCTCAATCACCTTATTACACAGCTTATGGACGCACTTGATAACAAAAAATTGAACATCAAAGTTGCCGCCGAACTCTCTTATCTGATAGAGCATGAACAGACAGATGTATATGAGCTTGTATATGAAAAGGAAGCATACAAGCTTGATTTGAAGAAAGCCAAGCTCATAAAACATCACAGCGGTGAGCTGTCACGAGATGACATTATCGATCTGCTTGAGAATGATGATAAGACAAAGGACACAATCTCCTTTTCAAAGTTAGAAATAAAGAAGTACCGCAGTAAGTTTGGAAATCTTGCTGATATGAAAAAGGCAATACTTAAGTTTTTAGAAGAATACAGTTAAAGAAAAGAGAGGAACAATGAGGAAACTATACGCATACAAAAAAGAAAACACCTGTCCAGTTCAGAAATTCATTGACAACTTAAATGGCAAGATTAAAGCAAAGTTTATGTTTCAGCTCAGCTACATAATGGATGAAAGAAACGGCTTTGTTGAGCCTTACGTCAAACACTTTTCAATGGAAAGATACAGACAGATGTATGAAATAAGAGTAAAGGCAGCGGAAAGAATGATGAGAATTATCTTTTACGAAAAGAACGGTGAAATAATCCTTCTTCATGCCTTTTATAAACATGACCGCAAGGACACCGAAAAAGCACTCGAAGCGGCCTACAAAATTTTAGAAAGCATTACCGATAAAAATGGCAATGTAACAGAAGAACACAGAAAGGAGTTGGTACTGTATGATTAACGTAGTAATATGGCTTGGCAAGATAAAGTACAGCAATGATCTTGCTATAGTTTTCGCAAGAAACAACATCCGCATTGTTGATGAGAACTTCGAAAACACCGATGATTTTATTGACAGATTTGATGCTCTCGATGCAAATGTTGATGTACTTGTAATTGCGGATGCTTTGCTTTTAGGTGCTGACAGAAAGAAACTGTTTCAGCGCATTCGGCAAATAGAGCCAAATATCAGAATCGTCATTGTATTCCCGGGTTACCGCAACCAGTACATTGAAGACCAGATATCCGAATACAAGAATGTGTACGGTATATCTGACATCATCTACGAGGGTAACCGACTTGACGAGGATTACTTTGCCGACGTTATTAAGAAAGGATACATATACGATTACGAGGTAAATGTATATGATGAACCCGGCGAAGAAACAAGGGTTATACTCCCTGAAAAGAAATGTATTTCAATAGGGATTCTCGGCTTTACTCACGGATGCGGTGTTACAAACGAGGTCATAAATACCGCAGGATATATTTCCATCACCCAAAACGGTAACGTCAAGGCAATTGACTTTTCGGGAACAGGAAACCTCAGATTTGCAAAGACAAAGGGTGTTACGTATATAGTTCATTCTGACATTGACATTGCAAGGATAAGAAAGACAAGTAAAGCTGTGGTTTACGACTTTGGAACACCATTTAACATATCCTCTAAGGGAAAGCTTTTGTCATATAACGAGTGCTATGACGAAGAGAAAATGAAGCTTTTCAGAGAGTGTGACCTCAAGGTGTGCAAGTGCTTTTCGGACAGTTGGCACATAGGAAAAATGAAATATTTCTTGAACGATAAGTTCTGGAGCCGGGAGATAGACGATAGTTACATAATATTGCTCGATAAAGTCCCGAGAGACTCACAAAACTTGAGTTCAAGGATAAATATATGCGGCAGAAATGATACAGG
>JAZRKT010000046.1:0-3444 GCA_045646465.1 Eubacteriales bacterium
CAACGGTACGGCTCGTTTTGCTTCGCCCTTGTCCGTTGACACCTTTATCAAAAAGTCAGGCGTGATTTTCTATTCCCGTCAGGGGCTTACCCAGTACAAGGACGACATTATCCGTTTTGCCCAAAGCGAAGGCCTGACGGCGCATGCGAATTCTATCAAGGTACGCTTCTAAAGTTACTTTATGTAACGCAGGATGTTTCGCCTCTACGGGTCGGTAAGCCCGACACCATTTTTCGTAGGCAACCGTGGATAATATTATACCACAGGTGCTCGTAAAGGACGTCTTTGAGTAAAATGGAGTTAGTTTTATGTAACGCAGGATGTTTCGTCCGTTGCGACGGACGAGTAACTTTGTCCTAAGCGACAAAGTAACCAAACCGCTTCCGCTCATCGGCGTGGCTTAAAAAATGCCACGCCTCGCCGCGGGGCTAAGACTGCACTAACCAAACTCTGTACGTCGTCGGTGCGCCTTGTCGATCGCTCGCGAAGCGAGATGGGTTTACTTGGGGTTATCGGTTCCAATAATTAGAAATGGTATTGTGTTGTTGTAGTGCAGTTATTTTTGCCGATTTTCTGCACATTTTCCCACCTTTGTGCAACCAAACCACACCCCGCACTACAGCTAAAGAAAGGTGGAAGCCTCCCCGGCTGGAGGTATTCCGCAGGTGTGCGGGTTAGCAGAGTGTTTGTTTGGTGTGCTGTGCTTATCATTTTATCCTTGTGCACACCGAGGACTCCTCCATTGAGGGGAAGCGCTTTGGTTACTTTGACGCTTCGGTCAAAGTTACTCGTCGTCCGCAGACGACGAAACACCCCTGCGACACATAAAACTATCTAAAAAAAGAGAAAAAAATAGAAAAGAGAAAAGAAACATAATGTTCAACACCAAACTGTTTGCAAAGAAATTACAAAACGTAGAGCCGTACAATGTCGATACGGGAAAGTATAAGGCAAGACTTGATGCCAACGAAAGCTTCATTCCTCTCAAAAAGGAAATAAGAGACAAAATGGCGGCGGCTGTGGCAGAATTTGATTTTAACCGCTATCCCGACCCTCACGCCTCAAAGCTGAAAGAGGCTTTCTGCGCCTACTACGGTTTAAAAACTCAGAACGTGTGTGTAGGCAACGGCTCAGACGAAATTATCAGCCTTCTTATGAACTGCTTTCTTGACTTCGGAAGTGCGGTTATGACCTTTACTCCCGATTTTTCGATGTATGCATTTTATGCAAAGCTTGCGGGAATGAAGGCTATAAGCTGTCCAAAAAAAGCCGATTATTCCGTTGACTTTGACCTTGCGGTAAAGACGGTGAAGGAAAACAGCGTAAAGCTTGTGATTTTCTCGAATCCCTGCAATCCCACGGGCAAAATTGAAAGAAAAGCCGACATCGAAGCTTTTGCACAAAAATGCCCTGATACAATTGTGGTTGTAGACGAGGCTTATATGGATTTTGCCGACATCAAGGACAGCGACAGTTTTCTTTGCGATACCGAAAAGTATGAAAACATAGTGGTGCTCAAAACCCTGTCAAAGGCGTTGGGTGCGGCATCCCTGAGACTTGGCTTTATTGTTGCAGACAAGAGCTTTTGCGATATGTTTTTTGCCGTGAAAAGTCCCTACAACGTCAACGGCATTTCCCAGCTTTACGGCGAAATTCTTCTTAGTGAAAAGGCTTATCTCGACGAGTGTACGGCAAAGCTGTGTCAATCGGCAGGTAAGCTGAACAATGACATTACAAGGCTGGGACTTGGCTGTCCTGACAAAACCTACACCAATTTTGTCTTTTTCAAGGACGAAAAGGCGGCGCAAAAGCAGGAATTTTTACGTAACAACAGCGTACTTATCAGAAAATTTGCCATTGACGGCGGTGCGCTGAGAATCACAAGCGGTACTGATGAGGAAAATGCACTTGTAATAAAATATCTGGACGAATACAGCAAGTAAAGGAGGATTGTTATGAGAGAATCTATTGTAAAAAGAAAAACAGGCGAAACCGACATTGAAATTACGTTAAAGGTGCTTGATTACGGCACAAAGGGCAAGCTTGAAGGCACAAGCGGCATAGGCTTTTTTGACCATATGCTATGTGCATTCTGCTCACACGGCGGATTTGAAATGACCCTCAAATGCAAGGGAGACCTTGAGGTTGACGGTCACCACACGGTGGAGGACATAGGTATTGTACTGGGTACGGCGCTTAAAGAGGCAGCAGGAGATTTAAAGGGAATAAAGCGATTCTCGGACATTCTTCTTCCTATGGACGAGGCACTTGTTATGTGTGCTCTTGACTTTTCGGGACGTGCATTTCTTGCCTTTGACAGCGATTTTAGGGCTGATATGGTTGGCGACTACGATACTCAGCTGACGGTTGAGTTTATGCGTGCACTTGCTATGAATGCAGGAATTACCCTTCACTTAAAGAAGATGTACGGCGACAACGACCACCACGTTACCGAGGCTCTTTACAAGGCTTGCGGAAAATGTGTGGGAGATGCGTTACGTGTTATTTCCGACGATGTTATGAGTACTAAGGGAGTTTTATGAAAACTGTAATTATTGACTACGGAATGGG
Source organism: Eubacteriales bacterium (assembly GCA_045646465.1). Taxonomy (GTDB): domain Bacteria; phylum Bacillota; class Clostridia; order Oscillospirales; family CAG-382; genus UMGS1387. The sequence continues at coordinate 2,572 of JAZRKT010000046.1, forward strand.
AAATCTTCATTCCGTTAAAAATGCGTTTGATTTTCTGGGCGTGGATGCCCAAATTAGCTCGGACTATTCGGCACTTGACAAGGCGGATGCTTTGATTTTGCCCGGTGTGGGAGCTTTTCCCGACGCTTCCGACGTGCTGTACAAAAGCGGTGCTGCCGACAAAATACAGGAGCTTTGTTCTGTCAAGGAAAAGCCTTTGCTTGGAATATGTCTTGGTATGCAGCTTTTACTTGACGAAAGCGACGAGGTTAAAACCACAAAGGGGCTGGGTCTCATACACGGCAGATGCGAAAAAATAACTGACACGGGACTTAAAATCCCCCATATGGGCTGGAACGACCTTATTATTGACGACCCAAAATGTCCTCTTTTTGCCAACACCAAAAACGGCGACTACGTATACTTTGTACACTCCTTCAAGGCGGTGCTGAAGAACAGAGAAAATCTTTGCGCCCATACATTTTACGGTGAGCAAATCCCTGCTGTTATCGGCAACGGCAAGAACGTTTTCGGTGCTCAGTTCCATCCCGAAAAGAGTGAAAAAGTTGGGCTCAGTATGCTGAAGAGTTTTATTGAGTTTGTTAAAGAGAAATGATTTTTTATCTTTTGTAGAGGACGGCATCACAGGCTCTCACGCATTTCGGGACAAAAGATACTTTAATGTAACGCAGGATGTTTCGCCTCTGCGGAGGCGAGGACGTGCGCACTGCGGTGCGCGGGGTGTACTTTTCAACGAAGAAAAGTACCAAAAGTCGCCACTCAACAGGGGAAGATGGCTCGGTCGGGGTTATTAGCTCTGGCGATAATTGCGACACACGGAGACTTGTGGCTCCGTATGTCGGGTAGTACGAACTCTTAGGCAGTGCTCCCGCC
>JAZRKT010000047.1:0-5195 GCA_045646465.1 Eubacteriales bacterium
GTATGTGCCTGCAACATTCGGTATGATATTCAAATATGCATTCACACCTGAAGCTCTAATCGGTGGTGGTATCGGTGCGGCTCTTAAAACTGCTATCAGCCAGGGTGCTAAGCGTGGTCTTTTCTCCAACGAAGCAGGTATGGGTTCAACTCCTCATGCACACGCACAGGCTAACGTTGAAAAGCCACACGACCAGGGTGTTGTTGCTATGATTGGTGTGTTTATTGACACATTCGTAGTACTTACAATGACAGCTCTTGTTGTTATCACAATGCTTTATTCAAAGGATGGCGCTATTCTCAACGGTCTTACAGGAGATTCTTATCTTGCAGCTATATCAGGCACTACCGCAATTGTTTCCAAGACAAGTGCTATGCAGACTGCAGTGGGTGCAGCATTTGGAACAAATTTCGGTAACATCTTTGTTGCTATATGCCTTCTCTTCTTTGCATTCTCAACGATCATCAGCTGGAACTTCTTCGGTAAGATTAACGTTCAATCGCTAACAAAGAATTCCAAGGCCGGTGTTGTCGTTTACTCGGTAATTGCCATAGTATTTATCTTCCTTGGAACTCTTGCTTCCAATGACCTTGTTTGGGAGCTTACAGACTTCTTTAACTACCTGATGGTTCTTCCCAACGTAATTGCGCTTATCGCTCTTACAAAACTCGTTGTTAAGAACAGCAAGTCCAACAAGAAGTAATTTAAACAAACAAAAAAATGGACGGACATCCTCGTGGGGTGTCCGTTTTGTTTATGCAGAAAAACGACAAAAAAAACTCCCTTACTCAAAGGAGTAAAGGAGCAGTAATTATTTATGATACAGTCTCTTATGCTCGTACTTCGCTTCATAGCTTACATTTATTCCCAGACGGCGAAGGATTTTCTCATCCTCCTCGCTGATAATAACCGAAAAGTGAGCATCGCTTCCCTTAAGATTCGCAAGCTGCTCTGTTGCCATCCTTGAAATCTCATTGGACTGAGCCGAAATTGTCAAGGCTATAAGTACCTCATCTGTATGCAAACGGGGGTTTTTATGCTGAAGATATCTTGTTTTAAGTGAACATATCGGACTTAAAATATCTGCTGAGATTAGGTCAAAGCTATCATCTATATTTCCAAGCGACTTTAACGCATTCAAAAGCAGAGCTGATGCCGCTCCGAGAGTTGAGGATGTTTTACCCGTTACTACTTTCCCGTTGGGAAGAAGTATTGCACCTGCAGGACCGCCTGTTTGCTCCGCCTTGGTCAAAGCTGCCGAAACTGCAGGACTATAATCGCTGCTAATCCCTGCTTGATTCATCAGAAGTTCAAGCTTTCTGATAGGCTCGTCGCTCCCCTTGCCTCTTATTTTATTGGCACAAGCAGTATAATATCTGCGAACTATTTCAAATCTTGACGCTTCCTTGCAAGCCTCGTCATCAATAATACAGTTCCCTGCCATATTTACGCCCATATCGGTAGGAGACTTATAAGGGCATGAGCCTTGAATCTTTTCAAAGATTGTACTGAGAACGGGAAAAATCTCCACGTCCCTGTTATAGTTTACCGCTGTCGTACCGTATGCTTCAAGGTGGAACGGGTCTATCATATTAACGTCGTTAAGGTCGGCTGTCGCCGCTTCGTATGCAAGGTTTACGGGGTGCTTAAGAGAAAGATTCCACACAGGGAAGGTTTCAAACTTGGCATAGCCCGCTTTTTCGCCTCGCTTATGATGATGGTAAAGCTGGCTGAGGCAGGTTGCCATTTTCCCGCTTCCGGGACCGGGTGCCGTAATAACCACAAGTGAATGTGAGGTTTCAATATAGTCATTCATACCAAGTCCGCCATCGCTGACAATATGCTTGACATCCGACGGATACCCTGAAATGGAGTAATGCTTATAGCACTTTACACCAAGCTTTGTAAGTCTATCATGAAAAGCATTTGCGCCGCTTTGTCCATTATAACGGGTAACAACTACGCTTCCCACGTAAAGACCAAGTTCGCGGAAGGTATCAATGAGGCGAAGAACATCGTCATTATAGGTGATTCCAAGATCTGCCCTTGTTTTGTTTGCCTCAATATCCGAAGCATTGATGACAATTACAATTTCCATATCGTCGCGCAGCTCTTGCAACAATCTTATTTTACTGTCAGGCTGAAAACCCGGCAAAACACGGCTTGCGTGAAAATCGTCAAAAAGCTTGCCGCCGAATTCAAGATACAGCTTGCCTCCGAAATGGGCAATTCTCTGTCTAATATGCTCTGATTGCATTGATAAGTATTTGCTGTTGTCAAAACCTATTTTTTGCATTGCAGTTACCTCACATTATTTTATCAACCTGTTTATTATATCACAAAAAAAACAAAAAGAAAAGACCTTTTTTCATTTTTCTTTATTTTTTTATCATTTTTTATTATGAATGCAAATTTAATAATTTTTTGTTGAAAAAGGCTAAAAAATGTAGTATAATTCCGTAAAAGAACAAAGAGGTGACAAAAATGGATGTTGTGATTCTTACAGCTCTCGGAGTTGGCGGTGCTACGTTGATAGGAGCTGTTATCGGCTTTTTCTTTAAAGGGCTTTCACATAAGTTCAGCGACTACATACTGTCCTTTGCGGCAGGAGTTATGCTATGTGCGGCTGTGTGCGGGCTTGTTTTACCTTCACTTGAGTACGGAAATGGGAACCATGCATTGCTTATGACAGTGGCAGGAGTTTTCTGCGGTGCCTTATTGCTTAACGTTATGGACAAGGTTATACCTCATCTTCACAGAATGACAGGATGTGACATTGAAGGACATTCCTACAGTAACGACAAACTTAACAAGGTTCTTCTTTTTGTAATGGCTATTGCAATTCACAATCTTCCCGAAGGAATTGCTGCAGGCGTAGGCTTCGGCACACAAAACACTGCAGAGGCTGTAACAATCGCCCTTGGCATTGCCCTTCAGAACATCCCCGAGGGTATGGTAATTATTGCTCCGATGCTTGCATCGGGTATGAGCAAAACAAAAACATTTCTCATTGCATCCATTACAGGTGTCGTAGAGGTAATCGGTACATTTATCGGCTATTTTGCAGTAAGCATTTCAAATAGCGTTCTTCCCTTTGCACTTGCCTTTGCAGGAGGCACAATGCTTTATGTAATAAGCGACGAAATGATTCCCGAAACGCATCACGACGGCAGCCGCGGTGTTACATATTCACTTCTTGCAGGTTTTTGTCTTATGCTCATAATGGATTTCTTTCTTGGATAATTAAATGAACACATAAGCACGGGCACCCCAACGGGTGCCCGTAATATTTTCCGCAAGTCCGCTATATTTCCTTTCTTATTTTAAGAAGCGCTCCCTTTTCGAGCCTTGAAACCTGGGCCTGGCTTATGTTAATTTCCTTTGCCACCTCCATTTGCGTCTTCCCCTTGAAAAATCGCAGATTGATAATCCGTTTTTCCCTGGGATTTAGCTTTTCTATAGCCTGAGAAATGGCAATGCTTTCAAGCCACGCTTCGTCGGTATTCTTTTCATCGCACACCTTATCCATCACATACACTGAGTCGCCGCTTTCGTTAAAAACAGGCTCATACAGTGATATGGGCTCCACTATTGCATCAAGCGCCGCCGCGACCTCCTCTTTGGTACTTTCCACCTTTTTTGCTATCTCCTCTACCGTCGGCTCACGTTCAAGAGTTCTTGCCAGCTCCTGTCTCGCCGTCAGTGCCTTATACGCAAGGTCACGCACCGAACGGCTTACCCTTATTGAGTTATAATCACGCAGGTATCTTCTCAGCTCTCCTACTATCATCGGCACCGCATACGTGCTAAACTGTACTCCGAGGGTAGTATCAAAATTATCAATTGCCTTTATAAGTCCTATACATCCCACCTGAAACAGGTCATCGGGATTTTCGCCCCGTGATGAAAACCGTCCCACCACGCTGAGCACAAGCTTTAAGTTTCCGCTTATCAGCTCCTCCCTTGCTTTTTCGTCGCCATTATGAGCTTTTTCAAGCAGCTCGTTCTTCTCCTTTGCACTTAAAACCTTCAGCTTTGATGTGTTTATTCCGCAAATTTCAACCTTTCCGCCATGCAAAACAATCATCTCCTTTATAAATCACTATGATTGTTACCAATATTTCGGCGGTAAATACAGCTTTTTTTGACAGTTTTGACTTTGTTTACATATTAAATTTGAACATTATGTAAAAAATGAATTTTCTTGGAATTTTGTATGGAAATTAACAATAATTCGTGGTATAATAGCAGTTGCGAAAAATATGCAAAAATAAAAAAACAGGAGGTTCATTCATAATGAGCAAAAAGTTTGTTTACCTTTTTAAGGAAGGCGACGCTTCCATGCGTGAGCTCCTCGGCGGTAAGGGTGCTAACCTTGCAGAAATGACCAAGATTGGTCTTCCCGTTCCCCAGGGCTTCACAGTTACAACAGAGGCTTGTACTCAGTACTATGAGGACGGCAGAAAGATTAACGCTGACATTCAGGCGGAAATTATGGAATATATTGGCAAGATGGAAGAAATCTGCGGCAAGAAGTTCGGCGATAAGGAAAATCCCCTTCTCGTTTCCGTTCGTTCAGGTGCAAGAGCTTCCATGCCCGGTATGATGGACACAATCCTCAACCTCGGTCTTAACGAAGAAGTTGTTGACGTTATGGCTAAGAAGTCCGGCAATGCTCGTTGGGCATGGGACTGCTATAGAAGATTTATCCAGATGTACTCCGACGTAGTTATGGAAGTTGGTAAGAAGTACTTCGAGGAGCTCATCGACGAAATGAAGGAAGCAAAGGGAGTTACACAGGACGTTGACCTCACAGCTGACGACCTTAAGGAACTCGCTGGCCAGTTCAAGGCTGAATACAAGGCTAAGATCGGCGCAGACTTCCCCTCCGACCCCAAGGAACAGCTTATGGGTGCTGGTAAGGCAGTATTCCGTTCTTGGGACAACCCCCGTGCAAACGTATACCGTCGTGACAACGACATTCCCTACTCCTGGGGTACAGCAGTAAACGTTCAGTCCATGGCATTCGGTAACATGGGTGACGACTGCGGTACAGGCGTTGCATTCACACGTGACCCCGCAACAGGCGAAAAGAAGCTCATGGGTGAGTTCCTTGTACACGCTCAGGGTGAAGACGTTGTTGCAGGTGTCCGCACACCGATGAAGATTGACGAAATGGAGCAGAAGTTCCCTGC
>JAZRKT010000048.1:0-49849 GCA_045646465.1 Eubacteriales bacterium
CTATGAAAGATATCTTGAAGGATTCAAAGATCTTCCGGTTAAGATGAATCCGATTGCTGACGAAACTGAGCCGAATTATTGGCTTTCTGCAATGATTATCGATAAAGAATATATGTGTCCGCAGGTCAGGGATGATTCAAAGGCACTCTATGTCAAAGAAAAAGGTAAGACTTGTCCGACGGAGATTCTCGAAAAACTTGCAAGCTATAACGCTGAAGGCAGACCTATCTGGAAGCCGATGCATATGCAGCCTATCTTCCGCATGAATCCTTTTGTTACAAAAAGCGGCAACGGACGAGGCAGAACAAACGCTTACATAGCTGGCGGTGCCGAGGACGTAGGTGCGGACATATTTGCAAGAGGCTTGTGCCTGCCAAGCGATAACAAGATGACTGCAGAGCAGCAGGATAAAATTATTGAGATTATAAAAAATTGCTTCAGATAAGCAGATTAGAGGTTTTTTGATGTACGCTTCATTCTTTAAAAGAGGCATAGACTTTGTGCTCTCATTTCTTGCACTGACGGTGCTTTCCCCCATTCTTCTGATACTCATAATCTTGGGTGCTGTGATGATGAAAGGTAATCCTTTCTTTACTCAGCTAAGACCCGGTAAGAATGAAAAAATATTCAAGCTTATAAAATTCCGTACCATGACGTGTGAAACAGACGAAAACGGGAAGTTACTTCCCGATGAAGTAAGACTTGTTCCTTACGGCAAGTTTTTAAGAAGTACAAGCCTTGACGAATTGCCTGAGCTTATAAATATTCTCAAAGGCGATATGGCGGTGGTAGGTCCAAGACCTCAGCTTGTAAGAGATATGGTGTTCATGTCAGACGAGGTAAGACGTCGCCACATGGTACGCCCCGGACTTACGGGACTTGCACAGTGCAGCGGAAGAAACAATATGAGCTGGGAGAAGAAGTTTGAATATGACCTTGAGTACATAAAGAAAATCACCTTTTTGGGTGATGTGAAGATTATATTCAAAACTGTTTTTAAGGTTCTGAAGCGTGACGGAATAACTGAGGACGGTATGGCAACGGCAATGGATTTGGGCGATTATCTGCTGTCTAAGGGTGAGGTTGAAGAACAAGAGTATCAATTAAAGCAATCACAGGCAAAAGAGCTTATGGGGGTTTAGTATGCGTTTGCTGAAGTGGATATATGAAAAAATACATAAGAAGCCTGCACCGTATTACTATAACTACTCACTGATTACCGTCTTTACAAAGCCTCTCAGAAAATGGCTTACAAATGTTGTTGCGGCTAACTGTCCGTTCAATGTTGTAAGAATACTCATATACCGCTTATGCGGCTTTAAAATCGGTAAAAATACGTTTATCGGTATGAGATGTTATCTTGATGATATGTGTTACAAAAATCTGATTATCGGAAACAATGTTACAATTTCTTACGGTGTCTATTTTACATGTCACAGTCCGTTCCAGAAAAGAGCAAATATTGTCATAAAGGACGGAGCGTATATCGGCATGAGGGCAAATATACTGAGCCGAAATTCCGACCCCGAGTTTCTTAATACAGGTGTTGTGATTGGTGAAAAATCCATTGTGGGGGCTTGTTCTTTGGTTAATAAGAATGTTCCCGAAGATGCAACTGCAGTGGGTGTGCCGTGTAGAATTATTCTTTCACATAATAAGAACAAGCATGATGACTGATAACGGAGGGGTTGCGTATGGGCGAGCTTGTATCAATTATAATGCCGTCATATAACACGGCAAAATTTATATCAGATACAATAAACAGCGTTCTGACCCAGACACATACAAACTGGGAGCTTATTATTGTTGACGACTGCTCGACAGATAACACAGATGAGGTTGTGGCGGCATTTAATGACGAAAGAATCAAGTACATAAAAAACGAAAAAAACAGCGGTGCTGCAGTGTCAAGAAACAGAGCACTGAGGGAAGCCAAGGGCAAGTGGATAGCTTTTCTTGACAGCGATGATTTGTGGGAAAATGACAAGCTTGAAAAACAGATAAATTTCATGCTTGAAAAACAGTGCCATTTTTCTTACACAAATTATATTGAGGTTGATGAGGATTCCGTTCCCAACGGAAAAACCGTGACAGGACCTCGCAAAATCACAAGACACGGCATGTATAACTACTGCTATATGGGATGCCTTACGGTAATGTACAATGCCGAAAAGGTCGGTCTTGTACAGATTGAGGACATAAAGAAAAATAATGACTATGCAATGTGGTTAAAGGTTTGTAGGAAAGCCGACTGCTATCTTCTTGATGAAATACTTGGAAAATACAGAATAAGAGGCGGTTCTATAAGCCGTCACGGATATACCGCACTTATAAAATGGCACTACAGGCTGTACAGGCACGCCGAAAAGAAAAATCCCGTTTCCGCATGTGTTTTAACGGTGAGAAATCTGTTTTTCGGAGTTTTGAAGAAGCTGTTTTACGTCAAGAAAAAATAATTAACGGAATAAGGTGTAATTTTGGAAAGAGAGTCTTTTAAATACAAGCTCAGAAGAAAGCTTCAGGCGGCGGCTGGAAGAATTTTGCCAAAGGAGTTCCTGTCGAAGGTGTATTTTAAAATTGTTTTGGGCAAAGACCTGAGTTTTAAAGATCCCAAGACCTTTAATGAAAAGCTTCAATGGTATAAGCTCTATTATTGTCCCCAAAATCCTCTTGTTGTGCAGGGTGCAGATAAGTACGCAGCGAGAGAATATGTAAAGAGCAAGGGACTTGAAGATAAGCTTGTTCCTCTTGAAGGTGTGTGGGATAAGCCGTCAGACATTGACTGGGATGTCCTTCCCGAAAAATTTGTGCTGAAATGCAATCACGGCTGTGCATACAACATAGTTTGCTCAGACAAAGCGTCTCTCGACATAAAAAGTACGAAAAAAAAACTTGCAGGCTGGCTTAAAGAGGACTTCGGCTTGTTTAATCTTGAACTTCACTACTCAAAAATCAAGAATAAAAAAATCACAGCAGAAAAGTTCCTCGGCAGTTGCATTACCGATTACAAATTCTTCTGCTTTAACGGAAAGCCTGAGTTTGTATATGTGTCAACCGACCTTATACATGACAGACAGGCTCAGATAGGATTCTTTTACCTTGACGGAAAAAAAATGCCGTTGAAGCGTGATGATTATACCGATATAGAAAAGGTTGAGTTTCCGGCGTATTTTGAAGATATGCTGAATGATGCAAAAACTCTTTGTGGAGATTTTCCCTTTGTAAGGGTGGACTTCTTCATCACTGAAGACAGTTATTATTTTGCGGAGCTGACATTTACTCCAAGTGCCTGCATGATGCCCTTTAATCCCGATAAATATGACCTTGAATGGGGAAAAATGCTTAATTTCGACGGGTTGATTAAGAATGAAAAGTAAAAAAAATGTAGCAATAATCGGTCATTTCGGCGGGAAAGAAAATATTCTTGACGGTCAGACCGTGAAAACAAAAATACTGTATGACGAGTTAAAGTCGGCATCTGATTTTAATATAATCAGAGTTGATACATATTACAAAAGCAAAAATCCTGTAAAGCTTATGCTTGACAGCGTTATGAGCCTTTTGCGTTGTAAGGACGTGATAGTGCTTTTGTCGGGTAACGGCATGAGCTTTTACTTCCCGCTATTGTGCATTTTTGCAAAATGCTTCAAAACACGGGTGTATCACGATGTAATCGGTGGCAACCTTGACAGCTATGTAGAAAAGCAGCTAAAATTCAAAAAGTATCTGAATTCCTTCATGGTGAACTGGGTCGAAACTGCAAATATGGCTTGTTCTCTGGAAAAGCTTGGAATCAACAACACTCAGGTTCTGCCGAATTTCAAGCGTCTTAACATTGTGTCAGATATTAAGACTGACTATGCAGAGCCTTACAGCTTTTGTATGTTTGCAAGGGTTATGAAGGAAAAGGGCGTTGAAGATGCAATAAATGCAATTCAGCAAATTAATGAAAAATACGGCCAAACCCTGTGCAGGCTTGATATATTCGGACGAATTGATGACGGCTACAAAGAACGCTTTGAACAGGTTATGAAAAATGCCTCGGATGCAATTGCTTATAAAGGACAGGTTCCTTATGAAAAAAGCGTTGAGCATATAAAAGATTACTATGCCTTGCTGTTCCCTACCTATTGGAACGGAGAGGGGTTTCCGGGGACAATAGTTGATGCTTTTTCGGCAGGTCTTCCCGTTATTGCAACCGATTGGAACTGCAACAAAGAGCTAGTTGATAACGGTGTCAATGGAATGATTTATCCGTCTGATACGGCAAGAAGTCTTACGGATGCAGTGGAGTGGTTTGTAAGTAACTCTGATAAGGTAATTGACATGAAAAAAGAATGTGTGCAAAAAGCACATGAATTTATGCCTGATAAACATATAGAGAGAATTATCAGTTATATCAAAAACTGCAAATAGAACGGCGCTGTCAAAGAAATATGTACGTCAGATGAAAATGATACTCTCTCAATTATAAAACGTCGAGGTGGTTTTATGTGGAAACTCAATCACAAGATATTGTATCTTTTATACCTTATTTTTGCTGCAAATTTGCCTTACAGCAGACGCTCGGCATGGGCTAAATCTGTTCGAGGTTTTTTTGCAAAACATATTGTAAGGCATTTTGGACATGATGCAAATATAGAAAAAAATGCTTATTTTACTCCCGGCTTGTCAATCGGAGACTATTCGAGTATAGGACCGAGAAGCGAAATTTTCGGTGTTGTAACTATCGGAAACGATGTTATGATGGGACCTGATGTTGTAATTCAGACAAACAACCACAAACATGACAGAACCGATATACCAATGCGTTTGCAAGGGTTTGAAGAACCGAGAGAGGTTGTTATCGGTGACGATGTGTGGATTGGCCAGCGTGTGATTATTTTGCCGGGTGTTACTGTGGGCAAGGGATGCATAATTGCTGCAGGTGCGGTTGTGACAAAGGATGTGCCGGAGTACTCGGTGGTTGCAGGAGTTCCTGCAAGAGTTGTGAAATCAAGATTGAGCGAAGGGACGGTTACGAAAGAGTGAAGCTTTCAATATGTGTAGTGACCATAAACAGGGCTAAACAGCTTGGCGATGCGTTGGAAAGCTGTTTCAAGTGCAGCTTGCCTGCCGAAACAGAGTTTGTTGTTATAGATAATGCTTCAACAGATAATACAGAACAAATTGTGCATAAGGTTATGCAAAAATCAGGCTACAGCTACTATTATGAAAAATTGAACGAAAACCTCGGTTGCGGAAAAGGCAGAAATTATGCGTATGAAAAAGCAAGCGGTGAATATGTATATGTGCTTGACGATGATGCGGTAATTGATTATGAAAAACAGCCCGATTTTTTTGGAAAAGCATTGAAAATTTTGGACGGCAACAAAAAAATAATTACACTTGGCACACAGATTTATGATACTGTATGGAAAGAAAACCGTCAGCGTATATCAGGCAGTGAAATTTCCAAGGGTGTATATAAAAGCCTTATGTTTTGCGGCGGCTCACATTTTTTAAGATGCAGCTTTTTTGAAAAAGAACCGTATTTTGCAAATCAGTACGGCTGCGAGGAGCTTCTCCCGTCATTGAGGGCGATTGATGCGGGTGGAATTAACGCTTTTTGCCCTGATTTGTTGGTGATTCACAAGCCAATTGCAGATAAGTGGGATTACAGTTGCGAAGAAAATCAGATTTATCTCATAAAGGGTATAACTATTTTATATGCAATAAAGAAAATGATATATCCAAGAATTTTCAGTCCTGTACTGAAAGCAGCATTTAAACGCAGATGCAACATGTACCTTAAGGATTTTGTTGATTATGAGAACAAAGCACAAAAGCTGATTGATGAAACCGTGGGTGTTTTAAAAGGACATGACAGAATTAAGTTCGTTACCGTAATTAAAATGTTTAAGGATTTCGGAGTATCAATTTTTTAGAGTTGTTCGAAAGAGATTGAAATAACATTCATTACTTTGTTGGCATTTTGAGACGAGAACGCATATCAAAGGAGAAATAATATGGTTTTTGAAAAAACAGAAATGTGTACCGGATGTGGTCTTTGTGCATCTGTTTGTCCGGCAAAGTGTCTTGAAATAGTGCTTGATGATGACGGATTCTATGTACCTAAGCTCATTGACACAAAAGCTTGTGTAAAGTGCGGAATATGTACAAATCTCTGCCCGCAATATATTTTGCCAAAAGAAAATAATCCGCTTTCAATATCATCGGCTGTTACTAAGGATGATAAAACTCTTTCCACGGTATCCTCCGGTGGAGTTTGCTATGAAATTTCAAAGCTTGCTTTAGAAGAGGAAAAACGTGTTTGCGGATGCGTTTATAATTATGAAAAACACAGAGCAGAGCATAAAGTAATTGACAAAATACAAGACCTTGAAGAAACAAAGGGATCCAAATACATACAAAGCTTTACACAGGATGGTTTTTCTCAAATTTTTGATGGTAATGAATGGGTTGTATTCGGAACACCGTGCCAGATAGCAGCCATAGATAAATATGCAAGATTCAAGCAAATCAGGGATAAATTCATTCTTGTTGACTTTTTCTGCCACGGCACACCTTCCATGGATTTGTGGAAAAAATACATCAACGAACAAGGCGGAAGAAATATTAACAAAATACACTTCCGTTCAAAAGAATTTGGTTGGCATAATTTTTCTCTTAAATTCCTCTATGCAGACGGAAGCGAAAAATCGGATTATTTTAAAAATATGTTCTATATTTTCTTCTTCAATAATATGGTACTTACCCGTTCCTGCTATGACTGTCATTTTAAGGCTTTGAAAAGCTGCGCAGATATCAGAGTGGGAGATTATTGGGGAGAAAAGTATTCTGCAAACAATACAGGTGTTTCCTGCTGCATTGCTTTTACAGATGCAGGCGAAGAAATAGTTGAACAACTCAGGTCTGAATGTAATATCTGCGCTGAGGAAAAGAGTGATGTGCTTGAAGCACAAATGGTTTCTTCACCACCGCTGAGAAAGGAACGCAAGAAGCTGTTAAAAGAATTGAAAGGCAAAAAAACACTTAAAAAAATCTATAACACGGATATGTTTGTATACAGAGTTAAATGTAAAGTGAAGTCGATGTTGGGAGGAAAGTAAAAAATGAAAATAGGTGTACTTTCCATGCAAAAGATTTTAAATTACGGTTCTTTTCTTCAGGCTTTTTCATTAAAGAAACAGTTTGAAAACAGAGGACACGAGGTTTATTTTATAGATATCGAAGATGGAAAGCATATTGCTTCGGATGATGGAGCTGAAAAATGCGATTTATCCAAGAAATTTGACAAATATTTTCTTAAAAGGATAGAGAATTATCTTTTATCAAAGAAAATGATGAAAATTCACATAGAAGATTATAAATCATATCTTGAAACAGACAAAAAGCTTGACAACGGTGAATGTTTCGACCTGGCTGTAATTGGAAGCGACGAAGTATTTAATTGTACTGTTCCGAGCAAGTGGGGTTTTTCCACACAGCTTTTCGGAAATATAAAAAATGCAAAGCACATTGTTACTTATGCTGCTTCATGCGGAAGCACTGATTATGATACTGCCGACGGTTACGGAATAATAAATGAATTGCGTGAAAGCATGGGAAATTTAGAACACATATCTGTGCGGGATAAGAATACATTTGATTTCGTGGAAAGAATCACGGGATGCACTCCATGTGTAAATATTGACCCCGTGTTTTTAACTAATTTTGATGAATACATTGGCAAAGTAAATACCAAATTGCCGTATCTTCTTGTGTATGCTTACTCAAACCGTATAACAGACACAGAAGAGATAAACGCAATAAAACAGTATGCAAAAAGCAAAAATCTTGAAATTGTGTGTGTTGGTATGCAGCAGCGTTGGTGTAAAAATAACATTCCTGCAAATGCCTTTGAACTGTTAGGTTACGTTAAAAATGCGGACTGCATAGTAACAGATACATTTCATGGAACAGTTTTTTCCATAAAATACAACAAAAAGTTTGTATCATTTGTACGCAAAAGCAATTTCAACAAACTCTACGGTCTTTTGCAAACATTCGGATTAACAAGCAGAGCAATTGATACACCGAAAAAATTGAAAGATGTAATGGAAACACGAATTGATTTTGACGCAGTTAATGAATGTATTCACTCGGAACAGAAGAAATCATATGAATATTTAGATATGATTTGTTTGTCAGGAGCAAAAGATGAGTAATATTGTTTTTATAACCAACAGTATAGGATTTGGCGGTGCGGCAAAAATGCTGTGCTTTATAGCCGAGTCTCTTTCGGAACGTGGACATAAAGTTCACATAATTAACAGAAATTCAACAACAGATGCTAACAGGAGTCAGAGAGTCTTAAACAAAGATATATCGTATCACCTGTTGGACAATTCTTCAAAACTGCGTCAGATTACAGAAATTAAAAAGATTGCCGGCGAAGCAGGTGCTGATATAATAATTGGATTTACGGCATGGCCTAACTTTTACGCAAAAGTTGTCAGCAGCTTACTGCATATTCCTTCAATTATGAGCGAACGCGGAGATCCCGCAAGAACCACCACAAACACCTTAAAAGCAAAGTTAATTGATTTTGCGGTAAACCGTTCCAAGGGCGGTGTGTTTCAGACTGACGGTGCCAAAGAATACTACGGTAAGGGACTTCAAAAACGAGGAATTGTTATTCCAAATCCCATTTTCGTAAAAGGTGAAATTCCGGATGTTGCTTTTGAAGTAAGAGAAAAATCCGTTGTTTCAGTAGGCAGACTTGATAATGAGCAAAAGCGTTATGATGTTATGATAGAAGCCTTCAAGCTGTTTTCTGCAAAGCATCCCGAATATGTGCTCAAGCTCTACGGCAGAGGTGAGGATGAGGAAAGAATAAAGCAGTGGGCTGTTGATGCAAGCATTGAAAATAAGGTGAAATTCATGGGTCTTACTTCTCAGCCGATGCAGGATATAGCCTGTGATGGAATGTTCCTTATAACAAGTGATTACGAGGGAATATCCAACTCCCTTCTTGAAGCAATGGCAGTGGGGATGCCTTGTGTTTCAACCGACCACACACCCGGAGGAGCGAGACTGCTTATTACCGATCATAAAAACGGACTGCTTGCCCCAATAGCTGACAGTGAGGCGTTGGCAAAAGCAATGTGCGAATTTGCTGAAAACCCGGTTCTTGCAAAAGAGTGCGGCGAAAAGGCAAAGGATGTGCTTAACCGCTTTGCTCCGGACAGAATTATTGATATGTGGGAAGAGTATATTGTAAAGCTTTGTACGAAAAAATAAAGCTTTAAGGAGATTTGTTAATGAATTATAAGCGTAGTGTTTTTACAATCGAGAAAATTGGATTATTGCTCTTGGGAATCTATTTGTTTTTCAGTTTCAATGCCCACGATATTGTTATTCCCACAAAATATGTCCAGCTTTCCTTGTATGCTTTGCTTGGATGGGGAGTACTGAGTGTTTTCCTTAAACGGAACGTGAAAATCAATATATATATAATCTGGTATTTTATTTTTCTGTGTTGGTCAGTTATAACAATGATGTATTCACCCGAAACAAACATTTTCGGCGGAGAGATGCGTCTTATCATCGTCGCCTTTATAACAGCCTTTATTTTTCAGTTGTTTGTTAACGATGAGGGTGATTTCGAAAAAGTTGCATGGTTTTGTGCCATATCAGCGTTTGTTCTTGTGGCTACTCTGCATTTCACGGGCAACCTTGTGGCTGACGCAAACAATCGCTTGGGTGGAGATATCATGGGAAACGCAAATAATTTTGCGGGCATGATTATGTATGCTGTTATGTTTGAAATATGGCTGATAGTGTATAAAAAATATGCATTACCCGTAAAAATATGTCTGTTTGCTATGATACTGGTAAATTATTATGCTCTTGTTTTGTCGGCAGGCAGAAAGTTTTTTGTATTGCCAATAATTTTTCTGTATATTTTGCTATTGTACAAGCGTGATAAAAAGGGAAGAGTTCATACAATTAAATACACGTTGTTTATTATTGCACTTGTTGCGGTGTTGTATTATTTGTTAATGAATGTCCCTATGTTTTATGACACAATAGGGTACAGAATGGAATCCTTGATAAACGGCACACTGGGTGTTTCAGAGCATGGTTATTCCGCTGCAATACGTGAAGCAATGAGAAATCTTGCCATTGAAAAATGGATGGATAATCCAATAGTCGGTCACGGCTTTGACAGCTTTAAATATTTAGCTCGGGAAGAATTTCATCATTTCTTCTACTCACATTGTAACTACACTGAGCTTCTCTACAACGGAGGCGTAATATATTTCGTTATATATTACTGGATATATTATAAACTGATCAAGACAGTATTAGAACGAAAATATGTAGACAGCAAGTATAGAGCGTTTGCAATGGGCATTGCGTTGAGCCTTTTGGTTTTTGATTACGGTGCAGTTACATACAGCATATCATATGTTCAATTCTTAATTGCGCTTTCTTTTGTTGTTTTGGATTTCAAAACAGATAAAGAAGATGTTTCAGTCGGAGGTAAAAATGAGTAAAATAAGTACATTTATAAAACTGTTGAAAAATGACCGCAAAAGAATATATGGTGCATTTATACTGAATTTATCAAAAACAAGTTTTTCACATTTGATTTCCGATAAGCATTTTTTGAAAATGCAGTATAAGGCTGCATTCGGCAAAAAATTGAATCTGAACAATCCTGCAACATATAACGAAAAGCTTCAATGGCTGAAGCTTTATGACAGAAACCCCAACTATACCAAAATGGTTGATAAGTATGAAGTCAAAGAACATGTTGCAAATTTAATCGGAGAAGAATACATAATTCCAACAATTGGTGTGTGGGACAACTTTGACGACATTGATTTTGACAAACTCCCTGAAAAATTCGTACTGAAATGCACCCATGATTCAGGCGGAATTGCCATTTGTACCGACAAAAGCACATTTGATATTGAAGAAGCGAAAAAGCTACTTGTTCCCCGTCTGAAATACAACATGTTCTGGCACGGAAGAGAATGGCCGTACAAGAATGTCAAGCCCCGTTTCATTGTGGAAGCCTACATGGAGGATTCAAACACCAAAGAATTAAGGGACTATAAGTATTTCTGTTTTAACGGCGAGCCGAAGGCGATATTTATTGCCGCCGACAGACAGAACAAGGAAAAGGAAACAACCTTTGACTTTTTCGATATTGAAGGAAAACACATGGCGGTACGCAACGGTCACCCCAATGCGGAAAATCCCCCTGCTTTGCCCGGTAACTTTGAAAAGATGAAGGAATTGGCATCAAAGCTGTCAAAGGACATACCTCATGTAAGAGTTGACTTTTATGAGGTTGACGGAAAGATTTATTTCGGCGAGCTTACATTCTTCCATTACAGTGGAATGGTACCCTTTGAACCGGGAGAATGGGATTATACATTCGGAAGTTGGATAAGGCTTCCCGAAAAGAAGTAATTTTTGTTTCAGTCAATAAAAGGACATGTTATGGATAAGAATATAGATAAAAAAATCGGTAAAGCAACCGTGTGGTCATCTGTAACAGAAATACTATCACGTATCATTTCTCCTTTAGTGAATATGGTATTGGCGAGGATCTTGGCTCCTGAAGCTTTTGGTGTCGTAACTACCATAACAATGGTGATAAGCTTTGCAGAAGTTTTCTCGGATGCAGGTTTTCAAAAATACATCATACAGCATGAATTTGAAAATGAAGATGAACTGAATAAGAGCACAACAGTTGCTTTTTGGACAAACTTTATTCTGTCACTGATAATTTGTGGGATAATTTTTGTTTTCAGACATCGGATTGCTGTTATTGTCGGAAGTCCCGGCCTTGGAAATTCAATAAGCATTGCTACAATTTCAATGATATGTGTTGCGTTTTCAAGTATACAGACAGCAAGGTTTCGTAGAAGCTTTGATTTCAAGTCATTGTTTTTTGTTAGAATAGGAACAGCAATAATTCCCGTTGTAGTAACTATTCCGTTGGCACTTTTACTCAGAAACTATTGGGCTTTGTTAATTGGAATTATTTCAAGCAATATGTTCAGTGCTGTTGCACTTACTATAAAATCTAAGTGGAAACCAACATTTTTTTACAATTTTAAATTGTTTAGGAAAATGTTCTCATTTAGTGCGTGGACTCTTCTTGAGAGTATTTCTGTTTGGTTTACGTCATATGTTGATATATTTGTTGTTGGTACGTTCCTTTCAAGTCATCAACTTGGATTGTATAAAACTACAATGACAACTGTTAATGCCTATATGGCGATTATTACTGCGGCAATAACACCTGTGCTGTTCTCATCTCTGTCAAGATTTCAAAACGATGACGAAAAATTCAGCAAAACATATCTTTCTTTCCAACAAAGAACAGCGATTTTTGTTATTCCAATGGGGGTTGGAATGCTGCTTTACAGTAACCTTGTGGTGAAAATTCTTCTTGGAAATCAGTGGATGGAAATAAGTCGCTTTATGGGACTTTGGGGGTTAATGAGTGCTTTTAGTATTGTTCTTTCTCACTTTTCAAGCGAGGTATATCGTAGCAAAGGAAAACCGAATGTTTCTCTTGTGATGCAGATAATACACCTGTTGTTTCTAATTCCCACTTTACTATTGAGCATTCCGTATGGATTCGAAGCGCTTTATACCGCGCGTTCTTTTATAAGACTTCAGATGGTTGTTTCGGCACTGATCATTATGCATCTTATGTTCAGAATAAAGGTAAATGACATTTTTCGTAATTTGTTTTCAATACTTTTATCAACAGCAGTTATGACAGTAGCAGGGCTATTCCTGAAGAAAATAAGTGATGGTAGCTTTATTCTCGATATTGTTTCTATATTTATTTGTATGATAGTTTACTTTTCAACACTTTTTGCAGTTTCTCGTCAATTTAGAAAAGAGATTATAACCAATAGATTTTTTAAAAAATAAACACTATGTTCCAAAGGAGTCAACAAAGTGGATGCACTATCATTAGACAGAAAGCAATTTGAATTGATTAACTGCAATTTTGTCAAAACTGTGCTTATGCTGTTGGTTGTTTTATATCATAGTTGCGTGTTTTGGACAGGAAGTTGGTTCAATATTTTAGCTCCGAGTGGAAATTCTGCTGTACTCGAATTGTTTTCTAAATGGCTGAACTCTTTTCACATATACGGCTTTGCTCTTGTTTCTGGCTACATATTTTATTACATAAAGTACGAAAAAGAAAAGTACAACGGATTATTACCTTTTTTAGTTAATAAAGCAAACGCCTGCTTGTTCCATATGTGTTTGTTTCGGTATATTGGGTCATTCCTATAGTAGCATTTTTCTATAGTTACGGTGTGAAAACCTATGTGTTGAATTATGTTTTGGCTGTTTCACCGTCACAATTGTGGTTTTTGTTTATGCTTTTTAGCTTGTTTGTAATGTTCTATCAAATAAGCAACATAGTTCATCGCCAATATGGGAGCAGCATTTTGCGAAAAAATACCGTCATTTATATGGATTGTTATACATATTGTGCTGTTTTTACTCACAGAATACATAAAAGACTTTGAAGGCATTTTCTTTAAGCTTTTTGGGATGGGTCTTGAGTTTATTTTAAATATAGCTGGAGCTTTAATGGCTTTTGTAGTACTTCAGAGAATTGCCGAAGCTGTAAATTGGCAGAATTCAAAAGTTTTTGGATATTTGAGTAAGAATTCAATGCCGGTATATTTGTTTCATCAACAAATAATATATTTTGTCATCTACTATCTGAACGGTATAATAAATCCCCATTTACACGCCCTGCTGAATTTTGTTGTTTCATTGTCAGTATCTTTGCTTATTTCTTGTGTTTTTATGAAGTTTAGAGTTACAAGATTTTTAATTGGCGAAAAATAAAAAGGAGAATACAGATGTCGGTAAAAGAAACCTTCGAATCCATCTACCACCGTCCCCCAATAAATGTCGCCTTCACGCCCTACCGCATATGTCCCTTGGGTGCCCACAGCGACCATAACTTAGGTAAAATCACAGGCTTTGCCATAGATAAAGGCATCCATATAGCCTACGGTCCAAAACAGAACGGAGTAGTTGAAATACAGTCGGTGCAGTTTGAGGGCAGAGCACAGTGGCATGTAAATGCAGTTTCCGAGCAGAAGTGCGGCGATTGGGCAGACCATTTGAGAGGCGCAACAATTGCACTGGGTAAAAGATATCCTCTGAGAACCGGACTTTGTGCTGTTGTTGACGGAGAACTTCCTGTTGGCGGACTTTCCTCCTCGGCGGCAGTTATCATAACCTTTGTAAATGCACTTTGTAATATGAATAATATTACCCTTACCGAACGTGAGCTTATCACAATTTCCAAGGAAGCCGAGAATAAGTACGTGGGTGTTGCCTGCGGAAAGCTGGACCAGTCCTGCGAGATTTATTGCAGAAAGAATCATCTTCTGTATATGGATATGCTTGATGATAGCTATGAGCTTATCCCGCAGAATGAAAATATGAAGCCCTATAAAATTGCAATTTTCTTTTCGGGCCTTGAAAGAAGTCTTGCAGGCTCAGCTTTCAATATGAGAGTTGATGAGTGCAGAAGTGCAGCGTATGCTCTCAAGGCTTTTGCAGGTATGGAATACGGTAAGTTTGAAGAAACAAATCTTCGTGATGTTCCGAGAGAAGTGTATGATAAGTATAAGGAAAAACTTCCCGAGAACTGGAGAAAGCGTGCAGAGCACTGGTATACCGAGTTTGAAAGAGTTGAAAAGGGTGCCGAGGCTTGGAGAAACGGAGATATTGCTGAGTTTGGCAAGCTTAGCTCTCAAAGCGGTTATTCTTCAATTTATAACTGGGAAACAGGCTCTCCCGAGCTTAAAAAGCTGTACGAAATAATGATGCATACCGACGGAATATACGGCGGACGTTTTTCGGGTGCAGGCTTTAAGGGATGCTGTATGGCACTTATTGACCCGAATTTTGAAGACAGCATTAAAAAGAAGGTACAAAGCGAGTATCTGAGAGAATTCCCGAATCTTGCAGAAAAGTATTCTGCTCATATCTGTGAAACAGCGGATGGTGTAAAATTATGAAATGTTTGATTCTTGCGGCAGGCTATGCCACACGACTTTATCCTTTGACGGAAAATTTCCCAAAGCCTTTGTTAGAAATTGGTAATAAAACAATTCTTGACTGGCTTGTTGATGACATTGATACTCTCGGCGTTGTTGATGAATATGTTGTAATCACAAATCATAAATTTGCCCATCACTTTGAAAGTTGGTCAAAGACAAAGAAGCAGAAAATGACGGTTGTTGATGACGGTACAAGCAGTAATGAAACACGCCTGGGTGCTGTCAAGGACATTCAGTTTGCAATGGAAAAGCTTGGTATAGATGACGATGTTCTTGTAATCGCAGGAGATAACGTGCTTGACTTCAGCCTTACAAGGTTTGTGTCTTATGCACTTGATAAAAAGGCTAGCTGTATCATGCGTTACTATGAAAAGGACGACAAACGTCTTACCAAGTGCGGTGTGTGTGAAATAGACGAAACAGATAAAATACTGTCTATGGAGGAAAAACCGCAGACTCCTAAGAGCAATTGGTGCTGTCCTCCCTTTTACTACTTTACAAAAGGGGATGTAGAGCTTGTTGGAAAGGGGATAAATGAAGGCTGCGGAACAGATGCTCCCGGCTCGTATATTGCGTGGCTTTGTAAACAGACAACTGTATTTGCTATGGAAATGCCGGGATCAAGATATGATATCGGCAATCTTGAAAGCTATGAAAAGGTAAAAAAGGAGTATAAGGGTATATGCTGACACCTAATGTCAACCTTGAAAATAAAACCGTACTTGTTACGGGTGCTTGCGGATTTATCGGAGCAAACCTTGTGACAAAGCTGTTTGAAACATATAAGAATATCACCGTTGTTGGCATCGACAGTATGAATGACTACTACGATGTTTCAATTAAGGAGTATAGACTTGAAGAAATAAAAAGGCTTTCATACTCCAAAGATGGAGCAAACTGGATTTTTGTAAAGGGAAATATTGCAGATAAAGAGCTTTTGACAAGCCTTTTTGAAAAATATTCCTTTACCGTTGTTGTAAACCTTGCGGCACAGGCAGGTGTCAGGTATTCCATTACAAACCCCGATGTGTATATTGAAAGCAACATTATCGGCTTTTACAATATACTTGAGGCCTGTAGAAAGTATCCTGTTGAGCACCTTGTTTATGCAAGCTCCTCAAGCGTGTACGGCTCAAATAAGAAGGTGCCATATTCCACAGACGATAAGGTTGACAATCCCGTTTCTCTTTATGCTGCAACAAAAAAGAGTAATGAGCTTATGGCACATGCTTACTCAAAGCTGTATAATATTCCTTCAACAGGACTTCGTTTCTTTACGGTTTATGGTCCGGCAGGAAGACCTGATATGGCATACTTCGGCTTTACAAATAAGCTGATAAAGGGACAGACAATTGAAATATTCAACTACGGTAATTGCAAGAGAGATTTTACTTACGTTGACGATATAGTTACGGGCGTTATGCACGTAATGGAAAATGCACCCGATAAGAAGGATGGGGAGGACGGACTTCCGCTTCCTCCTTACAGAGTGTATAACATAGGCAATTCAAACCCCGAAAATCTTCTTGACTTTGTTACGATACTTCAGGAGGAGCTTATACGTGCAAAGGTTCTGCCGGAGGATTATGATTTTGAAGCACATAAAAAGCTTGTACCTATGCAGGCAGGAGATGTTCCCGTGACCTTTGCGGAGACAAGTGCACTTGAAGAAGACTTCGGATTTAAGCCTTCCACAACACTCAGACAGGGACTCAGATACTTTGCCGAGTGGTACTATGATTTTTATATCAAGGAGAAATAGTTTTCCCAAATGACTAAGAATGAGCTTCTGTTCTCGCTGATTTCCACGGAAATAGCAATGGACAGAACAGTAAAATTCGACAAAAAGCCAGACGAAGAAACGCTGAAAAAGCTGTATAAAACAGCAAAGGCGCATGACGTTGCTCATATTGTTTGCGAAGCCCTTGAAAAAGAGGGCTTTCTTAATGACGGTGAAACAAGTGGGAAGTTCCGCAAAAGAAAGCTTGTAGCTGTATACCGTACAGAGCAGATTGTGTTTGACTTAAATAACGTCTGCACCTGTCTTGAAGAAAACGGCGTTGACTTTATCCCCCTTAAAGGCTCGGTAATACGTAACCTGTACCCCGAAAAGTGGATGAGAACAAGCTGTGATATTGACATTCTTGTAAAAAAAGACGAGTGCGACAGAGCAACGGAGCTTCTTTGCGAAAAGCTGAAGTTTACCGTGGAAAGCGGCAAGACTCTTCACGACATTCAGCTTATGTCACCTACGGGTGTGCTGCTTGAGCTTCACTATACGCTTATGGAGAAAGACTGTCTGCCAAAGACGGCACAGTGCTTGGAAAACGTGTGGCAGGACGCAGTTCTTTGCGATGGATTTAGGCATAAGTATAAGATGTCAGATGAAATGTTTATGCTGTATAATGTTGCACATATGGCAAAACACGTAGTCCGTGGCGGATGCGGAATAAAGAGCTTTGTGGATTTGTACATACTTGAAAATAAGCTGAGCTTTGACACAGAAAAGCTGAGTGAGCTTTTGGATAAAGCAGTTATGTCGTCTTTTTACGAGGGTGCAAAAAAGCTGTGCCGTGTGTGGTTTGATAACGAAGAACACGATGAAACAAGCATTGAACTTGAAAGGTTTGTCCTTGACGGCGGAGTGTACGGAACAGCTACCAATGGTGCGGCAATAAGTGCAGGCAAGGGGCAAAGTAAAACTAAAAGCTTTCTTGAAAACGCCATTCTTTCCTATGATGCACTTTGTGTTGTGTATCCAAACCTCAAAGCACATAAGTGGAAGTATCCGTTTTATCAGATTAAGCGTTGGTTCAGAATATTTAATAAGGATAAACGGAAAAAAATCTCTGACCTTACCAATATACGTAATAAGGTGCCGGAGGAAAAGCAAAAGAAGGCTGAAAAGCTCCTTGACAGTCTGGGACTGGAATAATAAAGAGAAAGCGAGGTGTGCATAAATGCGGCTTGATGAAATAATGATTTCGCTTTTAGCAAGGGAAGTTCTCCATAAAGAAGTCAACGATGCAGCCATAAAGAGAATCCTCACTGAAAATAGCAAGGCTGTGGAATTGCTTTACGAGCTGTCAAAAATGCACGACCTTTCTCATATCGTCTGCCTTGCGCTGAAAAATATCGGCGTGTGGGGAAAGGACGGAATATTTGCAAAATTCCAAAGACAGTTAAATCTTGCAGTTTACAGGTATGAACAGCTTGAATATGAGCTTGGAAGAGTAAGTAGTGCACTAGAGAGTGCAAAAATTCCGTATATGCCACTTAAAGGTGCGGTAATCCGCAGTTTTTATCCCGAAGGCTGGATGAGAACAAGCAGTGATATAGATATACTAGTTGAGGAAAAGAACAAAAAAACAGCCCAGGAGATTTTATCAGCAATTGAAGGATATACACTGAAAGGAACATACCAAACCGAAACCACCTTTCATACAGACAAAGGTATGTGCATAGAGCTTCATCACATGAACTCAAAGAGCAAAACACAGGAAATACCTCACGACGTCTGGACGAAGGTTGTTTCAAAAGATGGAATATACCGCAAGGCAATGAGTGGTGAAATGCTTTATTGTCATGTTGTGGCACACTTGACAAAACACATTACAAACAATGGCTGCGGTCTGAAGCCTTTTCTTGATATGTACATACTGGAAAGGAAATTGAGTCTTGATGCTGTTGTTTTGGAAAAAGCGTTTGAAAAGCAGGGACTTCTGAAAGCTTATAAAGCACTTCGGTCGGCTATGCTTGTATGGTTTGAAGGTAAGGACGGCGATAAGCTTACCGAAATAATACAAAGGCACGTAATGCTTTCAGGCTCCTACGGAAACACAAATACAGGCGACAGAATGCGGCACCGCAACAAAGGCGGGAAAATCCGATACATATTGTCACTGTTTTTACCCGACAGAGCCGAGATGCAACGGCGTTATCCCATACTTAAAGAGCATCCCAAAAGGCTTCCGATTTACCACTTCAAACGCTGGGGACACCTTATTTTTCATGGCAGAATCAAAAGCTCTGCCGAGATTATCGGAAAACATATGGCGGTGCCCGACGAAGAAGTAAAAAAGCTTGAGTTTATGATAAAGAAAATGGGACTAGATAAAAAATAAAGCTTATAGGGCTGAGAGAAATATTAAGGGAGCTGTATCAAAACGATGATATCAATCGTGTTGACTACAGCTCTGATTTTATGCGCAAAAAATCTAAAAGCACAAAATTACTCCAAAAGAGTGCAAAGGTAAAGAGTGTACCGTCATTGCGAAAAAACGCTTAGCTTTGAACGGATATCATATTTCTAAATCACCCATACATTTTCTCTGAATTTACAAGCATCACTTTAACAATTTTGGGATTGTAAAGTACCGTCTGCAATAGCTGAAATTACCGAATTCTCGCTTGTATTGTTAATAAATTTATGGTATACTGAAACGTACATTGAAGAAGGGTCAAAGTGAGGATATGATTTTTAATGCGAAAACCTTTGATGAGTTGATAAATTCCGAGCTATATGAAATAATAAGGTCAAGGGCAAAAGTATTTCTCCTTGAACAGAAGATAATGTGCCTTGATGCTGATGGTGTGGACTATGACAGCCTTCACTGCTTTGTTACTGACGGTAACGAGGTGACAGCATATCTTCGTGCCTTTAGCGTGGGTGACGATACAGTAAGTGTGGGACGTGTGCTGACACTTCATCACGGCAGAGGCGACGGAAAACAGCTTATGGAAAAAAGTATAAAAGCTATAAAAAAACACTTTAACTGCAAAAAAATCACACTTCACGCCCAGAAGCATGTACAAGGCTTTTATAAAAAGCTTGGCTTTAAAACTGTCTCGGATGAGTTTATGGAAGAGGGCGTGGTTCACGTCATAATGGAAATTGAAATTAAGGGAAAGGAAGAAAATAATGAAAATTCTAGAGGGCTTGAAGCCACAAAAAGTGTTTGAATATTTTGAAGAAATCTGCTCTGTGCCTCACGGCTCTGAAAATATGGAAAAAATCAGCGCATACTGTGTGGATTTTGCAAAAAAGCATAATCTCAGAGCTGTGCGTGATAAGGCAAATAATGTAATCATATATAAGGACGGGTCACAGGGCTATGAAAATGCACAGCCCGTTATTCTGCAGGGGCATCTTGATATGGTGTGCCAGAAGACGCAGGACTGCAGTATTGACTTTGAAAAAAACGGACTTGATATATATGTTGACGAAGGCTATATTAAGGCAAGAGGTACAACCCTCGGAGCCGATAACGGAATAGCCGTTGCAATGATATTGTCAATTCTTGACGATACTTCTCTTTGCCATCCTCCCATAGAGGCGGTGTTTACAACAGACGAGGAAATCGGAATGATAGGCGCCTCGGCTCTTGACCACTCTTTGCTTTTGGGTAAAAGAATGATAAATATAGACTCTGAGGATGCAAGTGTTGTTACCGTTTCCTGTGCAGGTGGAAGCGATTTTCGTGTAAATATCCCCGTTGTACGTCAAGAAAAGCAGGGAAAGTGCATAACTTTTTCCGTAAAAGGACTTAAAGGCGGACATTCTGGCGTTGAAATAAACAGCGGAAGAATCAATGCAAATATGCTTATGGGAAGAATACTTAACCACGCTCTGACACAGTATGAGTTTGAACTTGTAAGCATAGACGGCGGAGATAAGGCAAACGCTATTCCCACAAGCTGTACTGTAAGGCTTGTATCAGCTGATGCAGAGCAGCTTTGCCTTATGCTTGAAGAATACTGCGCACAGATAAAGGCGGAAATTTCAGCAAGAGAAGGCGGATTTTTCACGGAAATAAAAGTTTCTGATGAAGACAGCGCGCCTCCGTTGGGTAAGAAATTTACAAAACAGCTTGTTTATATGCTTCTTTGTGCACCCGGAGGAGTTGTGCAGATGAGTGCTGAAATTGATGGTCTCGTGGAAACAAGTCTTAATATGGGAATACTTAAA
Source organism: Eubacteriales bacterium (assembly GCA_045646465.1). Taxonomy (GTDB): domain Bacteria; phylum Bacillota; class Clostridia; order Oscillospirales; family CAG-382; genus UMGS1387. Next base: position 21,088 of record JAZRKT010000048.1, read on the forward strand.
ACGGACGACAAGGAAATAACGTGTGCCTATGCCCTTCGAAGCAATAAAAAAACGGCGCTTGTGTTCCTTGAAGAAAAGCTTGAAGCCTTCTATGGCTATATGGATTGCAGAATAACAAAAAGCGGACATTATCCACCGTGGGAGTATAATCCAAGCTCGCTTATGCGTGATTTGTATATCAAAAAATACGCCGAGCACTTCGGAAAAGAGCCTTCTGTTGAGGCAATTCACGCAGGACTTGAATGCGGTGTGTTTGCTTCGGCAAAGGACGGCTTTGACTGCATTTCAGTAGGGCCTGAAATGCACGATATTCATACCGTAAACGAAAGACTTAGCATTGCTTCAACTGCTGATGTATATGATATAATTGTTGATATCTTAAGGGAGTTGAAGAATTAGGCTTGACTTTTAACAGGTATATATGATAAAATATACGAAGTACGCATAGTCGCAATAAAATGCGGCGGTAAGGAGAATCATGAATAATCAAAAGGAATTCAAACCGTATATTCCCGCGGAAAAGGTAACGCCTGAAATTACCGTTACCTCAATTATTATGGGAATGATTTTGTCCATTGTATTCGGCGCAGCCAATGCATATCTTGGACTTCGTGTTGGTATGACTGTTTCAGCTTCAATACCTGCGGCAGTTATTTCAATGGGGGTTATCCGTGTTATTTTGCGTAAGCAATCCATTCTTGAAAGTAACCTTGTTCAGACCATAGGCTCAGCAGGTGAATCACTTGCAGCAGGTGCAATCTTTACACTTCCCGCACTCTTTTTATGGGCAGGTGAAGGTAAAATGGATAAGCCCGATATGCTTTCAATGGCACTTATTGCACTTCTTGGCGGTCTTTTGGGCGTATTCTTTATGGTACCCCTGAGAAATGCACTTATCGTTAAGGAACACGGCGTGCTTCCTTATCCCGAAGGAACAGCCTGTGCAGAGGTTCTTCTTGCAGGCGAAAAGGGCGGAGCAAATGCCTCAACGGTATTTGCAGGTATGGGCTTTGCAGCGGTGTTCAAGTTTATTATTGATGGCTTGAAGCTTGTAGCAGGCGAGGTTTCACTCACCTTCAAGGGCTTTGCGGGCACAATCGGTACACAGATTTACCCCGCAGTAATGAGCGTAGGTTATATCTGCGGAGCAAGAATTTCCTCATATATGTTCGCAGGCGGCGTTCTCAGCTGGATGGTAATTATTCCTCTTGTTGTAATGTTCGGTCAGAATATCGTTCTTTATCCCGGTACCGAAACAATCGGCACTATGTTTGCCGAGGGCGGTGCAAGTGCTATCTGGAGCTCTTACATAAGATATATCGGCGCAGGTGCTCTTGCAGCAGGTGGTATTATAAGCCTTATTAAATCACTTCCACTTATTGTTAAAACATTTACAGGCGCAATGAAGAGTGTGAGTGGTGCAAAGATAGACAGCTCTTCCAGAACCTCACGTGATCTAAGCTTTAAGATAGTGCTTCTTGCTATTGCTGTTCTTACACTTCTTGTATGGCTTGTTCCTGCAGTTCCCGTAAATATTGTCGGTGCAATTATTATTGTAGTTTTCGGCTTCTTCTTTGCAACCGTTTCTTCAAGAATGGTTGGTCTTGTAGGAAGCAGTAATAACCCTGTATCAGGTATGGCAATTGCAACACTTCTTATTACAACACTTATACTTAAAGCTTTGGGTATTAACGGAGTAGCAGGTATGTGCAGTGCAATTTCCATCGGTTCAATTATTTGTATAGTTTCTGCTATTGCAGGCGATACATCACAGGACCTTAAGACAGGCTTCCTTCTCGGTGCAACACCCAAGAAGCAACAGATAGGTGAAATTGTGGGCGTTGTTGCTGCAGCAGTTGCAATCAGCGGAACACTTTACCTTCTTGATTCAGCATGGGGATTTGGCTCAGAACAGCTTGGTGCACCTCAGGCTACACTTATGAAGCTTATCATTGAGGGCGTTATGGATGGAAATCTTCCCTGGGGACTTGTATTTGTAGGCGTATGTATTGCAGTTGTTGTTGAAATTATCGGTATTCCCGTTCTTCCCTTTGCGATCGGCGTATACCTTCCCGTACAGCTTAATGCCTGCATTATGGTAGGCGGTCTTGTAAGACTTGCTCTTGACAAACTTAAGAAGGACGAGGAGCAAAAGAAGGCTATTACAAGCGACGGAATTCTCTTCTGCTCAGGTATGATAGCAGGTGAAGGTCTTGTAGGTATTCTTCTTGCACTTCTTGCGGTATTCGGACTTGATAAGACACTTGACCTTTCGTCAAAGCTTGGCATCAGCCCTGTACTCTCCAATGTCGGCGGACTTGTACTCTTTGGTATAATCATCCTCAGCGTGCTTAAGTTCTCTGTCTGGAAGAAGCGTAAGTAATATGAAAAAGCAAACAAATTATCTTGACAAAATTCCGCAGAAAAATAAAAAAATTGGCTGGTCGAAAAACGAAGAGGGACTTGTAAGCCTTGAAATTGAAAATAAAGGCATTTTCAATAAAATAGCGCAGAAGCTTCTTAAAAAGCCAAAGATAAGCTACGTTCATCTTGATGAAAACGGCTCATTTGTATGGGAGCTTATTGACGGTAAAATGAATGTTTTTCAACTTGGAGAAATGGTGGAAGAGCATTTCGGCGAAAAGGCACATCCTCTTTATGAAAGATTGGTAAAATATTTCAGAATTCTCGAAAGCTACGGCTTTATTAGCTGGAGCAAGGAATAAGTAATATGTTTTGAGCTGTACCGTACGGTATGGCTCAATTTTTTAATTGGCGATAAGAGTTGAAAAGTCAATTTCCATGACGGCACTGTCCCGTATTCCCTTTGACACAACGGGCAAAGTCAGACTTGATAACGCAAGGAATTTCTAAAAATGGGCGCAACAGCCATTGCCGCAGGTGTTACCTATGTTCCTGCTGAGATGACGGATAACGATGACTGTGTGGGCATTACGGAGAATGAAAGGAATTTTGTAGCGATTGGAAAGAACGCATAAGCAGTAATGTTAAAACAAAAAAACAGCACCACGGCTGAATACAGTCGAGGTGCGTTTCATATATTGAATTGTTTTTTATTACATAAACAAATCTCTTAAAATTTCTTCAGCCACTTTAACGTCAACAACGCCATAGCACTTTTTTAGATTCTTGTTGTCCTCAAACCTCGGTAAAAGCTCCTGCAATTTGTCCTCAGACAGCTTAACGTCAAGCTTTGGCAGATTTGAACTAATGATGGAAATAAGTCTGTCTCTGTTCATTCCTGTCTGTGAGAAAAATGCTTTCGCTTCATCCGTGGCATTACGTATGTTGTGGTCGATAAAGGCAGGTAAGTAAACCGCACACGCGTTTCCGTGAGGCACGCCGTACTGCTCCGAGAGAAAATACCCCATACCGTGAGGGAAGCAGGTTCCCGCAACACTTATGGCAAGTCCGCCGTAAATTGAGGCACAGTATAGCTTTTCTCTGTCCTCGTAGGTGAGTGAGCAAGCTTCGCACTTTGCTGTTTTTTCAAGCATTTCAATTAGTATCTGGATGCCTCTTATGGCAAAGAAACGGCAGATTTCGTTAGAGGCACGGTTGAAGTAGGCTTCTACACAATGTGCTAAAGCATCAAGTGCTGTTGAACGTGTAAACTCTGTTGAAAGGGAAAGGGTGTGGCTGGGGTCGCCAAAGCTCACAGACGGGTAAGTGTCGTCTGTACGAAAGCTCTTTTTTAATCCTTTTGAGTTGGTAATGACTGCAACGGGCGTTACCTCGCTTCCCGTACCCGAGGTTGTGCCTACGGCAATTATAGGAAGAGGCTTTGCATCCCAGTTCATAGAATAGAGTGCTTCTTCGCTTGTATCCTTGCACGCAGTAAGTACCGCAACTGCCTTTGCCGCATCAAGAGGCGAGCCACCACCGATTCCTATTATAAATTCGGCACCTGATTTTTTTGCAAGCTGTGATGCTTCAAGACAGGAAATGTAGGTGGGATTCTGCTCTATACCATCATAGATTTCGTATGTTACACCCACGGATGTCAGGGCGTTTGTCACATCATCAAGCGCACCGCACTTTTTAGCACTTGTCTTTCCCGTTACGATAAGACAGCTTTTGCCGTATTTTTTGAAAATTTTGGCGTTTTTGCCTATACAGCCCTTGCCGGTAATTATCCTGGCGGGCATAAAAAAGTTTATTTCCATAACGTTTACTCCGATTTTTTTGAAAAATATTCATTATAGTGCTTGAAAAATCTTTTAGACTATTATATACTGTTTTTAAAGAAAAAACAATACTAATTTTATAATTTAAGGAGATTGTATCAATGATTAAGAGAAATAATGAATTTACACCCGAATACCGTGAAAATATGAGAGGCGGCGAAGGCACCGTTATCGTGACGGGATTTGTTACTCCTGAGGAGCTTAATAACAAGGGCAGACTTTTTGGCAAGATAACCCTCAAACCCGGCTGCGGTATTGGTTTTCACGTTCACGAAAAGGATAGCGAGCTGTTTTATATCGTCAAGGGAACTGCTGTTTATGACGATAACGGCACAAGGGTTACGGTTAATGCAGGGGATGTAACGGTAACACCAAAAGGCGAGGGACACTCAATAAAGAACGAAACAAATGAGGATGTTGAGCTTGTTGCTCTTATTGTATACGCAGACTAAAGTAGACTGAAGTACGACGGTGTGTAGGCATACCGAGAAAATTGTATAAATATTGTAAATAATAAAAAAAAATCGGTAAAACCTTGACAGAAACAAAAAAATGTTGTAATATGTTGTATATATTTATATATAAAATTTTTGGAGGTATTTTACAATGAAATTTCTCAGACATTTAGCACTTGCTCTTGCAGTTGTTCTTTGCCTTGTTGCATGCGGAACTGCAGGTTCTACAGGCGAAGCAGATAACTATGCTTCAGAAAACACAGAATTCTTTATCGGTGGTACAGGTCCTCTTACAGGCGGTGCTTCCAGCTACGGTATTTCCGTTCAGCAGGGTGCAACACTTGCAATTGAAGAAATCAATGCAAACGGCGGTCTTAACGGTGTTAACTTCAAGTTTGACATCAAGGACGACCAGGCTGCAGCCGACAAGGCTTCCACAGCTTATGACCAGCTTTTCGAAGCAGGTATGCAGGTTTCCTTCGGTTCAGTAACAAGCGGTTCTTGCGAAGCTTTCTCCGCAAAGGCTGCTGATGACAACCTTTTCTATATGACTCCCTCTGCATCTGCAGACATCTGTATTGCACCCTCCAACGGCTTCCGTGTATGCTTCGGCGACCCCGACCAGGGTATCCTCGCAGCTAACGAGCTTGTTGCGAACTTCGAAAATATTGGTGCTATCTATGACAAGAGCGATACATATTCAACAGGCATCTACGAAGCCTTCGACGCAAGAATGGCAGAGCTTGGTGTTGAATACAAGACTCAGTCCTTTGACGCTGAAAACAAGGTAGACTTCTCTACTCAGATTGAAGCTCTTAAGGATTGCGACGTTATCTTCCTTCCTTTCTACTACACAGAAGCAGGTCTTGTTGCCAAGGCAGCAGTTGCTAAGGGCTGCGAAGCAGTTCTCTTCGGTTGCGACGGTCTTGACGGCGTAGCAGGTCAGGTTGACGAAACAGTTACAAACACAATCAAGTACATCACTCCCTTCGACGTTAACAGCGACGACGAGAAGGTTTCAGCATTTGTAAAGGCATACACAGAAAAGTACGGTGCAGCTCCCGACCAGTTCGCAGCAGATGGCTATGACGTTGTTATGGTTATCTACGAAGCAATGAAGAAGGCTGGCGTTGAGGACGTTACAATTGCACCCGACGCACTTTGCGAAATCCTCAAGGCTACAGTTACAGCAGAAGACTTTGTATTCAACGGCGTAACAGGTACTATGACATGGGATGAATCCGGTGCAGCTACAAAGGCGCCTATCATCATCGAGCTTGGCAAGTAATAAACAATAGTTGTTTAACTTTTTGGTTGGACATGGACAACGTGTCCAACCAAAATTTGCGTTTTGACATCGGAGAACCGTTTGACTTTTGTCGGGCGGCTTTGTCCGAGTTTTGTTTTTATCTATCCTATTATTAAAAATAGAGTTAGGAGCAGTTATATATGATAACGTTAATAGACGGACTCAGCCTTGGAAGCATATATGCACTTATAGCGCTGGGATATACAATGGTTTACGGCATAGCGAAAATGCTCAATTTCGCCCACGGCGATGTAATTATGGTTGGAGCATATGCCGTAATGGTAACATTGTCTTACTCGCTGTCACCTGCAGTTGCAATAGTTGTTGCGGTTGTTTTGTGTACGGTGCTTGGAATGACAATTGAAAAAATCGCATATAAGCCGCTGAGAGGAGCATCGCCCCTTGCCGTACTTATTACAGCAATAGGTGTCAGCTATTTTCTTCAGGGTGCGGCACAGCTTCTTTTTGGCTCACAGCCAAAGCCTGTAGGAGCTGCGTGGAAACTGCCTGATGTTCCGTTCATTAATAACCTCGGCATCACAACAGCCGCGGCGGTTACGCTTATCTGCGGTGTTGTTATTATGATAATTCTGACTCTCTTCATCAAACGCACAAAGACAGGTAACGCAATGCGTGCTGTTTCCGAGGACAGAGGTGCGGCAACACTTATGGGTGTAAATGTCAATGGTATTATCACCGTAACCTTTGCAATCGGCTCTGCTCTTGCGGCATTTGCTGGTATGTTCTATCTTCTGCAGATACCCAATACTCAGCCTACTCTCGGTGCAATGCCTGGTATTACGGCATTTACTGCGGCGGTTATCGGCGGTATCGGCTCAATTCCAGGAGCGATGGTTGGCGGAATACTTCTTGGCGTAGTTGAAAAGCTTTGCCTTGCTTCGCCTCTTTCGCCTTATACTGTTGCAATTAAATTCAGCTTGCTTATTATTATTCTCCTTGTTAAGCCCACAGGTCTTCTTGGCAAGGTGTCCAGAGAGAAGGTGTAACTGTGAAAGATAAAAAAAGAACCTTCAATTTTAAAATAAAGGGCTTAATAAACTATGCACTTGTTCTTGTGCTTATGATTTACGGTATCGTGCTTTTTATGGGAGGCGGACTCCGCCCCTCAACAGCACAGCTCTTTTCACAGATGGGCTACAGCATTATTCTTGCGGTTTCTTTAAACCTTGTAGTAGGTTTTCTGGGCGAACTTAGCCTCGGTCACGCAGGCTTTATGTGCGTAGGTGCGTATGTGGGCGGTCTTTGCGCTGTTTATCTTAAGCAGGCAATGCCTGATATGAAGCTTGCGGTACTTATTGTTTCAATGCTTATAGGCGGTACGGTTGCGGCTGCGTTTGGATTTATTATCGGACTTCCGTCCCTGAGACTTAAGGGCGACTACCTTGCAATCGTAACACTTGCATTCGGTGAAATTGTAAGAAACGTATTTATGAATCAGCAACTTTTCGGTGGAGCAAGAGGTCTTACAACAGGTACTCTCAAGTACGATACAAGACAGTCTCCTACGCTGTTTATCGTTGTATTTGCAGTAGCTCTTATAATGCTTGCACTTGTGCAGAATCTTGTCAAGAGTAAGCACGGCAGAGCAATTACGGCAATACGTGATAATGAAATTGCGGCAAAGGCAATGGGTATAAATGTAACCTTCTATAAACTGTTTGTATTTATTGTTGCGGCATTTTTTGCGGGCTGTGCAGGTGTTATTTACGCACATACCACAACTCCCGTTCTTTATACCTTCTTCTCGTATAACTACTCAATTGAAATTCTCGTAATGGTAGTACTCGGCGGTATGGGAAGCATCTCAGGCTCAATTATTGCGGCTGTGTTTATCACATACGTGAACTTTATGCTTCAGAGCCAGCTTTCGGGCGACCTTGCTTCGCTTAGAAATCTTGTATACGCAGTTATTCTTATAGTCGTTGTAATCTTCAGTAACGCTCCTGCTCTTAAGAACTTCAGAGAACGCTACAGCCTCGGTGCATTGTTCTCACGCTTCAGTAAGTGGGATGCTTCCAAGCGCCGTGATGATGAAGCAAAATGGGCAAGAGTTCCTACCAAAATCAAAATGGATGCTCTCCTTTCAACTGATATGAATCCCACATCCAATCAGAGCATTCACGGAGATCTTGGCTCAGGCGATGGCAAAGGAGGAAGTAAGTAATGAGTGAAATAATGCTTAAAACCGAAAACCTCGGCATTTCCTTCGGCGGTCTTAAGGCGGCACAGGACGTAAATATTACCATAGAAAAGAAACAGCTTTACGGTCTTATCGGTCCCAATGGTGCAGGTAAAACCACAATATTCAATCTTCTTACAGGCGTATATCAGCCTACAACGGGTAAGTTTTACCTTGATGGTGAAGATTTAACGGGTAAAAAACAGGAAACTATCAACAGAAAAGGCATAGCACGCACCTTCCAGAATATCCGCCTTTTCAATAATATGACGGTTATCAGTAATGTAATGGTTGGTCTTCATAATAATCTCAAGTATAAGAGTACACCTTTTGCAAGCATGCTCAGACTTCCTGCTCACTTTGCGGCAGAAAATAAAATGAGAGAACGTGCAAAGGAGCTGCTGAGAATCTTCGGACTTGAAGAAGAAAGAAATAACCTTGCCTGCAATCTGCCTTACGGTAAGCAGAGAAAGCTTGAAATTGCAAGAGCGCTTGCAACCGATCCCAAGCTTTTGCTTCTTGATGAGCCTGCGGCAGGTATGAATCCTCACGAAACAGAGGATTTGGAAAAGACCATTCGCTTTATCAGAGATAACTTCGATATGACAATATTGCTTATTGAGCATGATATGAAGTTTGTTGCAAGTCTTTGCGATAAAATTACGGTACTTAATTTCGGAACTGTGCTTGTTGAGGGCGACACCAGAACGGCACTTCGTGATCCTGAGGTTATCCGTGCGTATATCGGAGGTTAATTATGGCTTTACTTGAAGTTAGAAATTTAGAAGTATACTACGGTGTAATCAACGCACTTAAGGGCATCAGCTTTGATGTTAATGAGGGCGAAATCGTAACCCTTATCGGTGCAAACGGTGCGGGAAAATCTACAACAATGCAGAGCGTTGTGGGACTTATTCCCAAGAGAAGCGGAACTGTAATACTTGACGGCAAGGATATTTCACATACTCCCAGCCATAAGATTGTGCACCTCGGTATGACACAGGTTCCCGAAGGAAGAAGAATTTTCCAGGAGCTTACCGTTTACGAAAACCTGCGAATGGGCGCATTTATAATGAAGGATAAGTCGGGCTTTAAGAACGATATTGAATCGGTTTACACAAGATTCCCAAGACTTGCCGAACGTAGAAACCAGATAGCAGGAACCCTTTCAGGTGGTGAACAGCAGATGCTTGCAATGGGCCGTGCTCTTATGAGCCACCCCAGACTTCTTATGCTGGACGAGCCATCAATGGGACTTTCACCTCTGCTTGTTGACCAGGTTTTTGAAATCATCAAGGATATCAATAAGGACGGCACAACAATACTGCTTGTTGAACAGAACGCAGGTAAGTCACTTGCAATAAGCGACCATGCCTATGTTCTTGAAAACGGCAGAATCGTTCTCAGCGGAACGGGAGCTGAGCTTATTTCCAGCGATATGGTTAAGGAAGCTTACCTCGGAGGCTGATAAATCAATAAAAATTGCGGTTGCATATTTTGCAACCGCTTTTTGTATAAAATGCGTATTTTGCTATAACCCATTTTCAACTATTTTACAATATCATACTTCCAGTCAATGATTCCGCCGAACTCCTTGACGTTTGTGTATCCAAGCTTTGCAAGAGCATCTGCGGCAATTTTGCTTCGCCTTCCGCTTCTGCAGTATACAAGGATAAGAGCATCCTTGTCAGGGAGCTTGTCGGGTGCAAGAAGGTGTATTTGCCCATGGGGAATGACTGTAGCACCGGGGATATGTCCTTCGTCAAATTCCTCCTGCTCTCTTACATCAAGAATTATGTGATTTTTGCCGCTATCCATAATTTCTTTTGCCTTGTCCTGCGTTATAATTTCGTAGCCGTACATTTCCTTTTCACCTTCATCCGAAGCATCAGCAACCAATATTGCAGTAGGACCGTCGGCACCGCCGATAATTCCTACAGACTTGTTTTCCTTGCAGGAAATAAGAAAAATACTTGTCAATAATATAATTATTGCTCTTTTCATAACTGCCGATCACCTTATTTTTAAGCTGTTGTTAAATACATTTGCAAAAGCGATGTCTCTTGCGGTAAGATACACCCAGGCAGGATGAAAGCCGCACTTTACCGCGTTCCTTACAAATTTTAAATTGCACCACGACGTGCAGTAAAATGGCACTTTGTCAAGCCTTAATATTTCAAGGGAAACCGCTGATTTTGTTAAGCTTGATTATTCAGCAATAGTAACCGAGGTGATATGAGTGTTAACGCCCTCGTACCAGTAAAGGAAGCCTGTTACGTCAATAACGTCGCCTGCCTCAAGAACGGAAACTGCCTTGTAAACCTCTGTTTCAGGGTCTGTAAGATAACGCTCAACACAGAAGTCGTAGTTTGCACCGTCCTTGGAAAGTGTAACATAAATGTCGTCGCCGCCTTCGTTCTTAAAGGAGATTTCTTCAACTGTCATACCTGTAAAGTAAACAAGCTCGTTCTGATGCTTGATAAGCTCGTCTGTGCCAAGCCACGCTGTTGCATCAACAGGCTCTGCTACATAAGAGCCTTCAAGAATTTCAAATGTGCCGTCAACGATTTCAATCTCGCCTGCCCATTCAGCCTTGTAGCCTGAAACTCTTATCTTTGTACCTGTTTCGAGAAGAGCATAATCTTCTTCGGAGCAAGCAAGCTCGTAAAGGAAGTAAGCACCGTTTTCATCCTGCGTGTAAACTGTAGCCTTGTTGTCCCACCAGGACTGCTTGCCCTGGACGTATGCTTCAATAACAACGGGAGCGTCAATTTCGGCTGCAACATATTCTTCATATGTCATAACCTTAACTTCTTCTTCGACTGTTTCTTCAACTGCGTGAACTGTTTCTTCGATAACGTTTTCTTCGGCAACCTCACCTGTAACCTCTTCGGGTACTTCATTAGTACAGCCGATAAGAGCTGTCATTGCAAGAGCAAAAACTAAAACCAATGTTAAAAGCTTTTTCATAGTAATATCTCCTTAAAAATATTTTGATTTTGCTTATAAATATTATACATATTTTTGTAAATCTGTCAATATAAACAGATTATTTTTGGGATTTATTTCTTGAAATAAGTGCGTAAATACCCATAATAATCCAAATCACGGCAAGCAAAATAAGCAAAAGCCTTGCCTGGGTCGGAAGGGGACCAAGGTCCATTTTACCGTTCTGAAGAGAAGATATGTCATCAAGCCTGTAAAGGGATTTCATATCGGCAAACAGCTTTTCAAGAAAAGCTCCGTCTATCTCTGCACCGCGGCGAGAAGCTTTTACCGTTTCCTCAACAAGCTGGCCTGCGGCATTTCTCAGCGACGCTGAACCGTTGAAAACGGGGGTGACAAAGGTGTTGTCTGTATTTTCAAGCAAAAGCCTTGATGCATCAAGCTTTACGTTGTAGTGAAGGTCGTTGTCCTTGCCGCTGGAAGAAAGATATTCTTTGTAAATATCACTGCTTTGTGCAAGAGAGGTGACGGGCACATAGCCTTCGGTCTGTGAGTATGCAATCTGAACGTCGTTTGTCAGAAGGTACTGCAAAAATAGCCACGAAGCCATAACCTCGCCCTTATCCTCCTTGTTGAAAAGGCACACGGAGGGACCCTGGGAAATCATTACGGGCTCAGACGGGTTATATTGAGGAAGCGGCATTACGGCAGTTTCAAAGCGCACAAGATTGTCCTCACTTATGTCTATAAGAGGAGCATCACAGCCCATCCAGGTGGCACCTGCCGTTGAGTCAACCGCAAAAATACACTGACCTGCGTTGAGAAAGTTGGCGGGATAGCCCGATATTTTAAAAGTGGAAAAGGCTCTGCTTTTTGCATAGGGTACAAGGTCCTGAAGTGTTTTTTTTGTGCCGTCCGAGAATATGCCTATGCTGCCGTCGTCCTTTGAATAAGGTAGAGCTTTCTGATAAAGCATATGAATCATCATATTGTCGGTAGACTTGTAAATAAAGGGAATCATTACCTTGCCGCCGTTGATAAGAAAATTGCCGTCGGAATCCTTTTCCATAGCCTTTTGAGAAACCTCAAATATGAAATCCCACGTAAGGGCATCGGGCATTTCAAAGCCGAGAGCTTCAACATAGGTTTTGTTTACATAGCACGCCTCGGTGGAGCGCATAAAGGGTAAGGCGTACTGCTTTGACGAAAAACGGCATTCTTCAAGGAATTTGGGGATAATTTCGTCTTTTTTAGGAGAAACAAATTTAAGAGCACTGCCGCCAAGACCGTATTTTTTGTTATCCATAAGCTCATCAAGAGGGACGACTGTGTCCTTTCCCGTAAGATAGGTTGCAATGTGGTCGGGATAGGTGATGCAGACGTTTGGCGTTGTGTCTGTTGCGATGTTGGTGATAACATCGTTGTAAATTTTGCCGTAATCGTTGTAAAGCCGCAGAGTTACGGTAATTGACGGATAAAGCCTTTCAAAATCCTCAATTGCCTTTTTGTATATTTCGGTCTGGGTGACATTTGTGTCGTTTTTTGCCCAGAAGGAAATTTCGTACCTTGCATTTTCGTCAAATTCTGTTGGCACGGTTACGGGATTTATGTCCTTTTTGCCGTGACAGCCAAAAAAACAGACAAGCAAGGTAAGTGCAAGAATAATAGGTAACAGTCTTTTCATCCCTTTGTACCTCCTCTTGCAACGCCCTGCATAATTTTGCTGCGGAATATTAAAAATAGCACTATCAGCGGAAGAGAAACGGCAACAACTGCTGCCATCATTGCAGGAATGTTTTCTCTGCCGAAGCCGTTTTCACGTATTTCCTGAATACCTACCGAAACAAGGAGCTTTGACTTGTCGTCAGTAATAAGACGGGGCCATACATAGCTGTTCCAGCACTCAATTACTTTAAGTATAGTAACTGTAATAATTGTGGGACGGCACATTGGAATCATAACCTTTTTCATATATCTGAAATCACTTGTACCGTCAACCTTTGCCGCATAGTACAGCTCGTCGGGAATCTGCTCAAACTGTTCCTTTAACAGATACATATAAAATACCGACATAACCGACGGCAGAATAAGTCCCGTAAAGGAATTGCGAAGGTCAAGATTTGTTACCGTCACGAAATTTGTGATAATAACAAGTTCACTTGGTAACATCATAAGTGCTAAAATAAGAGTAAATAGAGTGTTCTTGCCCCTGAAGTTAAGCCGTGCAAATGCAAAAGCACAGGGAATTATGACTATAAGCATAAGAGCCGTTGTAAGCAGGGTAAAAATCAAGGTGTTGAGAAAATAGCCTGCAAGGGGTACGGCGGTAAATGCCGAGGAGTAGTTTTGGAATGTGGGTGAGAGGGTGAAAAGCTTTGGGATAAATTCGTTGCTGTAAGCACCGTAGCTTTTTACCGAGGTGAGAAGCATCCAGTAAAAAGGAAACAGCACCGCAATTGCCCATATGATAAGAAACAGGTAGGTGACGGATTTAAGAACCGTGTTTAGACGGTTTTTGCGTCTTTGTGTTTTTTCAAAGGAGCTGTTTTTTGTCATATTTACACCTCCTCAGCCTCTTATGTGTTTTTTTCTTACCAGAAGATTTATGCACGTAATGGTAAGCACAACAGCAAAAAGAACAATTGCCGCCGCCGAGGCAAAGGACGGATATCCGCCGCTGTCGCCGTAAAGCATATCGTAAATGTAGCCTACGACGGTATTCATACCTGCCTCATTAAGGTCTGTGCCGAAAATGGCAACAACGTCGCTGTAAGCCTTAAAGGCACCGATAAAGCCTGTGATTACAAGATAGAAAATCATAGGCGAAATCATGGGAAGTGTGATTTTGGTAAAGGTGCGCCACTTGCCGGTGCCGTCAATTCTTGCGGCATTGTAGTAGTCGCGGTTGACACCTAAAAGTGCACTTGTAAAAATAAGGATTTTAAAGGGGAGTACTACCCATATTGTGTAAAAGCATAATACGAACATTTTTGCAGCATACGGCCCTTCAATAAAGTCAATGCTGCTGCCGCCCAAAAGGTTAATTAAAAGATTTATAAGACCGTCGCTGTAGGGTGTTTTCTTAAAAAGAATCATAAAGACGAGCCCGACAGCAAGTGTGTTTGTAACATAAGGAAGAAAATATACAGTCTGAAACAGGCTTCGTAGTGCTTTTACAGAGCTAAGTCCCAACGAAATCACAAGAGCAAGAACAGTTGAAAAAGGCACCGTTATGATTACAAGAATAAATGTGTTTTTTAAAGCCTGAAGAAAATACGGGTCGTGAAGAATAAAGGAATAGTTGTAAAGACCTATGCCCGTGTATGTCTGCGAGGCAGAGTTGAAGCCTTCCTCAAAGGAGTATATAAAAACGTCTATAAGAGGATACACAAGAAATGCACCGATGAAAATCAGCGCAGGAAGCAGATATAAAAATGCTGTCTTTGAATTTTTTTCCATATGTCAGTCCTCCGAAAAGTCATTTGCGTAAAGACGCTTTCCTGTTTCTCCATCAAAAATGAAAACCTTTTTGGGATTTACGTCAAAGCAAACTACCTTTTTTGAAGTATCAACGCTTATTTCGGAGCTTATAATGGAGCGAATTTTGGAGCTTTCACAGTGAGCGTTTTCGGAAATTATGCTTATGTCGCGCCCCATAATTTCTATTGAAGACAGCTTGCAACGAAGCGCACCGTTGTCGGAAAGAGAAAAGCCCTCAGGACGGATTGCAGCCTTTACGTCCATATCACTTATACCCTTTGCATCAAGAATACGGTCATCGCCTATATACAGCGCCCCGTCCTTTACATATCCGTCAAAGACGTTTATGGGGGGTGTGCCTAGGAACTTTGCTACAAAAAGATTTGACGGGTTGTCGTAAATTTCCTGAGGAGCACCGATTTGCTCTGTAACACCCTCACGCATAACAACCATAATGTCGCAGATGCTCATAGCCTCGTCCTGGTCGTGGGTTACAAAAACGGTGGTTATGCCTGTTTCCTTCTGTATACGCTTAATTTCCTCACGTGTCTGGAGTCTCAGCCTTGCATCAAGGTTTGATAATGGCTCGTCGAGAAGAAGTACACTTGGCTTTTTTACAAGAGCACGTGCTATTGCCACTCTCTGCTGCTGACCGCCCGAAAGCTCGCCGGGCTTTCTGTCAAGCAGCTGCTCAATCTGAACAAGCTTTGCCGCCTCATACGCTTTTTTTAACATTTCTTCCTTTGACAGCCTGTTCTTTCCCTTTAGATTTTCAAGGGGAAAAAGAATGTTTTTCAGAACCGTAAGGTGAGGGTAGAGGGCATAGTTTTGAAAAACAAGACCTATTCCTCTGTTTTCGGCGGGAACGTCTGTGACATCCTCGTCGCCGAAGAAAATTTTACCCTCTGTGGGTTTAATCAGACCGCTGATGAGATTTAAGGTCGTACTTTTTCCGCATCCAGAAGGACCAAGAAGCCCTATAAGAGCACCGTCGGGAATTTCAAAGGAAAAATTATTTACCGCAATTACATCGTTTTTTTCTTTTTTGTTTCGTGAAGGAAATTTTTTTGTAAGATTGTGTAAAGTTACTTTCATAGCTGTATTCCTTAAAAAGAGAGTTAGTTTTTCACCATATCCATAAGTTCGTCAAGACCAATAACCTTAACGCCAAGCTCGTTTGCCTTTGTCAGCTTGCTTCCTGCATCCGAGCCGCAAAGAAGAAAACTTGTTTTTTTTGAAACGGAGGACGAAACTTTGCCACCGTTTTCTTCGATTATCGCCGCGGCTTCCTCACGCTTCATACCGGGAAGTGTGCCTGTAATTACAAAGGTAAGACCGGCAAGAATGTCGGATGCCTTTTTCTGGTCCTCATTCAGCTTTACGCCTACCTTTTTAAGCTTGTTTATTACGGTTACCGATTTTTCAAGACTGAAGTAGTCACGTATGCACCTTGCGGTGATTTCACCTACTCCGTCAACAGATGAAAGTGTTTCGGTGTCAGCTTCCATCAAAAGGTCAATGTCAGGGTATTTCTTTGCAATAAGAATTGCCGTCTGCTTGCCAACGTGGCGTATTCCCAAAGCGTGCAGCACTCTTGAAAGCCCTGCATTCTTTGAGCTTTCTATGGCTGAAATAAGATTTTCTGCTGATTTTTCGCCCATTCTGTCAAGACTTGCTATTTCCTCTTTGCTCAAAGTATATAAATCCGCTGCATCCTTGATAAGTCCTGCACCTATAAATGCCTCAATCTGCGCTTCTCCGCAGCCGTCGATGTTCATACAGTCACGGCTGACAAAGTGGGATATAAGACGTGAAAGCTGTGCGGGACATTCGGGATTTACACATCTTGTAGCCGCCTCGTCCATAGCTTTGACTACTTTTTCTCCGCAGGACGGACAGTATTCAGGAAGACTGAAGGGTTTTTGGTCTGTACGCTTAGAGGTATCAACACGAACAATCTCCGGGATAATGTCGCCTGCTTTGCGTACAATTACAAAGTCGCCCTCACGTATATCCTTTTCTGTAATAAAGTCGATGTTGTGAAGGGTAGCCTTTGAAACGGTGGTGCCTGCAAGGTGTACAGGCTCAAGCACAGCATACGGAGTGATAACACCGCTTCTGCCGACATTTACCTCAATTGAAATAAGCTTTGTTGTCTTTTCTTCAGGCGGATACTTGTAAGCTACCGACCATTTGGGAGCGTGAGGAAGCTCGCCCAACGCTTCTCGTATATTAAAATCGTCCGCCTTTATAACTGCACCGTCAATGTCAAAGGACAGGGAAGAACGGTTTTCGTTAAAGGAAAGGATTTCTTTTATAATATCCTCGTACTGTGTAAAAGCCTTGTAGCTTGGCGATACCTTAAAGCCTAAGGCTTTGAGAAAATCCAGAGACTGTGCATGGGAGGTAAGAGTAACATCACACTCAATGCTCTGAATGTTGAAAATAAAAATGTCAAGCTTGCGTGAGGCAGTTATTTTGCTGTCAAGCTGTCGCAGAGAGCCTGCCGCAGCATTTCTAGGGTTGGCAAAGGGAGTCTTGCCGTTTTCCTCCTGTCGAGCATTTAAATCACGGAAGGCCTCCTTTGGCATATAAACCTCGCCTCTTACGCAAAGATAAGGAATTTTCTGCTTAAGCTGTAAGGGAATGGAGGAAATTGTTCTTAGGTTTTCGGTTATGTCCTCACCGATAAGACCGTCTCCCCGCGTTGCGCCCCGTATAAATTCGCCGTCACGGTATTCAAGGCTTACCGAAAGACCGTCGATTTTGTATTCCACAGCAAAGGCAGGCTTGTAGCCGAGAGAGCTTTGCGTTTTGTCAAGGTAATCTTTAAGTTCTTCGGGAGAAAAAACGTCGGTAAGGCTTTTCAATGGCACAACGTGCTGTACTTTGCCGAATTTTTCTGCCACATATCCGCCCACTCTTGTTGAGGGAGAGTTGGACTTTTTAAGGTCGGGATGCTCGCCTTCAAGGGCGATAAGCTCGTTCATAAGAGAGTCAAACTCGTAATCACTTATTTCAGGAGCATCTTCAAGATAGTATTTTTCTCTGTGATAGTTTATAAGACGTGATAACTCGTCTATGCGTTCTTTTGCTAATTCCCTTTCCATATCAGCTGTCCTTTTCAAGTACTGTAATTTTGCTTGTTGCATCCTCAAGTTGGGCTGAGCAAAGCTTTAAAAGCCCTGCCGATTCTTCATAGAGCGATAAAGCGGTGTCAAGAGAGGGATTTGAGCTTTCAAGAAGATTTGCTATCTCCTCAAGACGTGTGAGAGCTTCTTCAAAGGACGGGTCCTTTGCTTTTTTGATTTTGGATTTTGTTGCTTTTTGGGCTGTTTCTTCCTTAATTACTTTTGTATTTTCGTCCATTATTATTCTCCTTTGCTGTTAAGAAATGTTTCGGTGACGGTTGCCTTTGCCTTGCCGTCGTTGAAGGTGAGATTTATAACGTCTCCCTCCTTCAGCTTTTTTGCACTTGACAGCACGTTGCCCCCACAGTCAAATACCGCACTGTAGCCACGTGCAAGCACTGCCATAGGATTTAATGCGTACAGCCTTTTTGCGTTTGCCGATAAAAGAGCTTTTTTTGTCTCAATTATTCTTGTGATGCTGCCTGTGATTTTCATATCGGCGTTAAGTAAAAGCTCCTGACGCCTGTCGACATAAAACATCGGCGATTTTAAGCTTTGACGCTCTTTGAGCAATGCAAGACTTGCCGCTTTTGACATAAGCGACGTTTTGGTTTTTGTGATTATTGACTCGCCTAAAAGGGAAAGCTGTTTTTTTAAATCCTTTATATCGGGCACCGCAAGCTCTGCCGCAGCAGACGGTGTGGGAGCACGCTTGTCTGCAACAAAGTCACATATTGTAAAGTCGGTTTCGTGGCCTACGGCTGAAATTACGGGAGTGCTGCAGGCGAAAATTGTTTTGGCAAGAATTTCATCGTTAAAAGCCCATAAATCTTCTATTGAGCCTCCGCCTCTGCCGATAATGATAACGTCGCACTTTTCGTCGTTGTCAAAATGAACTATGCCCTCGCACAGCTCTTTTGGTGCAAAGGGACCTTGCACAAGGGCAGGGTAGATGTAAATTTCGCAAAGAGGAAAGCGTCGTGTAATTATGTTTTTCATATCGGCAACGGCTGCCGCTTCGGGACTTGTGATAATGCCGATGCGGCGGGGGTATTTTGGCAGAGGCTTTTTGAAGGACTCGTCAAATAAGCCCTGCGCTGAAAGGCGCTTTTTCATTTCCTCAAATTTCAAATATAAATCTCCTACGCCGAACTGCTCCATATGAGTGGCGTAAAGCTGATAGACACCGTCACGCTCAAACACCGAGACTCTGCCGTATACAAGCACCTTCATATTGTTCTGAGGTACAAAGTTAAGGGAAGAAGCATAGGTTCTAAACATAACTGCCTTGACAAGGGCGTTTTCGTCTTTCAAAGTAAAATATAGATGTCCTGTTTTATAGTGATTTGTGAAGTTTGATATTTCGCCCACAACGCAAATACTACAAAGAATATCAGAGGAATCAATAAGTGCCTTGACATATTCGTTGAGCTGTGAGACGGTAAGGGTTAAGGATTTGTTCAAAGCACTCACCTTTCTTTGGTAAATTTGTCGTATGCAAGAAGCGCCGTTCCGCAGGCATTGTCGCTTGAAAGCTCGCCTGATGCAAAGTAAACGTCCTCAAGAGAAGAAAGCCTTTGTCTTATTATGGTGTTGCCCATAACACCGCCAGCAAAAAGTAAAGGCGCATTTTTGTATGTTTCGCGTAAGGTAAGAGCGCACTTTTCAAGACTTGCAGCTATGCTTTCAAAGACAAAACGGGCAATGTCGCTTTTTTCTTCGCCGTCACATAAGAATTTCTGCACCTTGTTTTCAAGCCCCGACATTGAAAAATACGTGCCCTTTACGCTGACACATCGTGGAAGCTTTTTTGTACTGCTTTGAGACAGCGCATCAAGCTCCTTTCCACAGGGAAAAGCCATTCCCATAAGCACACCTGCTCTGTCAATAATCTGTCCGCAGGAGGCATCGTTGCTGCCGCCTTTGATGGCACAGCTGTAGCCGTTGTCGGTTTTTCTTGTGATAAGAGCCTCTGTTGTACCGCCCGAAACGTGGAAGGAAATAAACTCCCTGCCGTCAAAGTATTCCTTTTCTCTGCCGCAGGAATGAATTGCCGCACGTATGTGTCCGCATTGATGGGAAAATTCATATAGCGGGATATGTAAAGCACCGCTTACGGCACTTGCAAAGGAAATTCCCGAAAGAAAGCACGGCATATAAGAGCCGTCTGCATCTCTCGGTGCTTTTGAAACTCCAACACTACATATTTTGCCGTCATTTATGTCAAAATTGCAAAAAAGCTCCCTTGATAACTCCGGGAGCGCTTTTGTGTGAAGAAAGACGGCGTCACTTTGGCGCAGTCCTTTTTTGCCGTTTTCCACGGGAAGAAGACGGCGGACATTTTTTATAATATTTCCGTCGCATATAAGGGCAAGACTTGTAGTATAATTACTTGTGTCTACACCCAGAAAATATTCTTTCATTTTTAACTACCTTTTATTCTTCAGCTTGTGAATTGCCTGTCCGGCTTCTTACAAAGGAGCCTAAAATTCCGTTGACAAAGGTGTAGCTGTCGTCACTGTCAAACTTCTTTGCAAGCTCAACGGCTTCGTTGATGGAAACCTGCTCGGGAATGTCATCCATATAAATGATTTCGTATAAAGCAAGCCTTAGAATTGACTTTGAAACTCTTGAAATTCTCTTGCTTGACCATTTCTTTGAGCTCTGAGCAATAATTTCGTCAAGCTCTGTAATGTTGGAAATAACGCCGAAGTACACCTTTGTAAAATAGGCATCCTGTCTCAATTCGTCGGAAATGTTTTTCTTATCCTTGTCCTGGAAGTTGTCGAGGTATAATTCAAGCTGCTCGTTTCCGTCGGAGTCTGTGTGAAAGCTGTAGTCAAAAATCATACAAAGAGCTGCTTCTCTGATGTCACGTCTGTTCATTTTTTCTGTATCCTTTCCGTGAAAAGCTGGTATTAACAAATAGGAACACGGGTGTGTAACATTCATCCATACTTATTATATACTTTTCATTTCCATATGTCAATAATCATCGATTAAATATTTAATAGTTTGTTTATTGACAAAAGAAAAAAAGAGTGTATAATTGTATTGATATATGAAGACCACTTGTGTAGTTTAAACAGGAGTGATTTAATTATGAAATATGTTGCAAAAGACGTACCTTATGCTACAAGCCTGCGTGCAATAGCAAAGCATAACGCACTTGTGCGTCCCGATAGAGTTGCTTTTAAGTATGTAGGTGCAGACAAGCAAATTGTTGAAGTAACTTATTTTGAATATTCTGAAAATATTGAAAATATGATTTGCGCTCTCCGCGACGGTGGTTTTGCCGGCAAGCGCGTAGCTATTATCGGCGAAACGTGCCCTGAATGGCTTGAAACCTATTATGCGGTAATCGGTGCAGGAGCTGTGGCAATCCCCTTTGATAAGGAATTACTTTATGACCAAATTAAGGGCTTTCTTGATGTGGCAGAAGCCAATGCCATCGTAATGAGCCCTAAGTATTCTCAGAAGTATGACGAGCTTAAAGCGGCAGGTGTTTTTGATAATTTAGAGCTTGTTGTTAGAGTTGATGACGGAACTGAATGGACTGTTGAAGACGAAAAGCTTGTAAAGTTCAGCGAGTTTGTAAAAAGAGGCGAAGGCAAGGAAAGAGAGTCTGATTCCGATATTATGAGAAAGCCCTCAAGAGGCGATATGAGCATAATGCTCTTTACATCGGGAACAACAGGCTCAAGCAAGTGCGTAATGCTTTCCGAAAGAAATCAGGTTTCCTGTGCAAGAGCAGCAGTTCGTGCAACAGACTTCTATGAGAACGACGTAATGCTTTCAGTGCTTCCCATTCACCATACCTATGAGCTTACAATCAATGTTGCACTTCAGTCTCTGGGTGCACAGTGCTGTATCAATGACAGCTTAAAGAATGTTCTTAAGAACCTTCAGCTCTTTAAGCCTACGGGAATAGTTATAGTTCCTCTTTTTGCATCAACCTTCCAGAAGAAGATTCTGGATGAAGTAAGAAAAAAAGGTAAGGAAAGAACACTTAAGCTTGGCTTGGTTGCAAGCGGAGCAATGAGAAAGGTCGGCGTTGATATGCGCCGTAAGCTGTTTGCGGAAATTTTAGGCGCCTTCGGCGGAAATCTTCAGAAGATTGTCTGCGGCGGTGCGGCAATGAAGCCTGAACTTATGAAGTTCTTTGATAACCTTGGCATTACTCTTTGTGAGGGCTACGGTATTACTGAATGTTCACCCCTTATTGCGGTAAATCCCTACTATAAGAGAAAGAATGGCTCGGTAGGACCTGCGTGCTCCTGCTGTGAAGCAAGAATTGATGCGGAGCAGACCGATGAAAACGGCAACCTTACAGGTGAAATTCAGGTAAGAGGCGAAAACGTAATGCTTGGTTACTACAATAACCCCGAAGCAAACGCAGACGCTTTTACCGAAGACGGCTGGTTCAAAACAGGCGATATTGGATATATGGATGCTGAAGGCTACCTTCACATCACGGGCAGATGTAAGAGCGTAATTGTTCTTGAAAACGGTAAAAACGTGTTCCCCGAAGAAATCGAAGAGTACCTTGGTGATATTTCCAACATAGCAGAGTGCGTGGTTGTCGGAAGAAAGAAGGAAGGCGGCGAGGAGGTAGTGCTCACAGCTGTTGTATATCCCGACTTCAACACCTATGCAAAGGACGAAAGCATTTCGGTAATCGGCGACGATATTAAGAAGAAGATTATGGAAATGAATAAGAGACTTCCGTCCTTTAAGCAGATAAGAAATATCGAAATCCGCAAGAATGAATTTGAAAAGACAACTACAAGAAAGATTAAACGCTTCCTTGTAAAATAAATCAATAACTTTTTTAGGAGTGCAATTGAAATGTTTGAAGAAATTAAGTCTATGCTCGTTGAAGAAATGGCAATTGAAGAGGAAGAAATCAAAGAGGATGCAGAGTTTGTAAATGACCTCGGCTTCAATTCTCTTGAAATTGCTGACCTTATTGCCCTTTGCGAAGAGAAGTACGATGTTGACCTTGAAGAAGATAAAATGAAAAGCATCGTAACAGTTGGAGATTTTGCAAATTATCTTGAGTCTATCAGATAAGGTATGAAAAGTCTTTTTGACGGCATTACGGCAAAGGGACGGGAACAAAAGCTGTCGCTTGTTGTTTCGGCGGTGCTGTTTTCGGCAGGGTTTTCTTTTGAAGGTCTGTGGATTTTCAGCTGGCTTGCGCTTGTACCCCTTGCGGTGAAAATTTTCTCTACAAACAAAACATTAAAGAGAGCTTACCACTCTCTTTTTTGCTTTTTCTTCGTTTTTTATGTTTGTGCCTACAGCTGGCTTGTAAGCCTGTATCCTCTTGACTTTGCAGGGCTCGGTAACGTTGAGAGCGTGCTTGTGATAGCCGCGGGACTTACGCTTGTGCCGCTTCTTCACTCGGCACAGATGTCCCTTGCGGTATGGCTGTTTTGTAAGCTTGCTTTGAGATATGACAGCCTGATACTGAAAAGCTGTGCTTTTGCTTTTGGCTATTGCTTTGGTGAGTGGTTGCAGGGAATAGGACCCCTCGGCTTTCCGTGGGCGAGGATGTATGTGTCGCAGGCGGCGATGCTTGCAAATCTTCAAAGTGCAAAAATTTTCGGCTCTTATTTTGTAACCTTTGTAGTTGTATTTGTCAACTGTCTTGTTGCAAGCGCTTTAGTGAACAAAAATAAGGCAAAAAAATATGCTTCTCTGGCACTTTCTGTTTTTGTGTTGAATTTTGCATTCGGAAGCATAACTATAGCTGTTACCGAAAACAGCTATAGCATGGAAGATGAAATTACTCCTGTGGTGCTTCAGGGAAACGTCAGCTCCTACGATAAATGGAGCTCTGTGTCGTCATCATATGAACGTTATAAAAGCCTTTCGGTGCAGGCATCTGAATATATGAAAAAGAATAATATGCAGGCTGATTTTGTCCTTACACCCGAAACAGCCTTTCCATTTACGGCAATTGAAATTTCTGACGGTGAAAGTTCTGTCAATAGCAGGATTTTAAGTGTCAATACCGAAATCGCATCACTTTTTTTCTGCCCTGCGGTTTCGGGCGTGTTTGTAAAAGAGGATGGTAAAGAGTACAACAGCCTTGTGTGCTTTGCTGAAGACGGAAGTATAATGGGAATGTACCATAAAACAAAGCTTGTTCCCTTCGGAGAATTTGTGCCGTTCAGAAGCTTTATTTCAAGCTTCCTACCGTTTCTGTCGGATATAAATATGCTTTCCTCTGACCTGTCGCAGGGAAAAATCACAGAACCTGTTGATACAGGCTCTTTTAAGACCGCTTGCCTTGTGTGCTTTGATTCGGTGTTTTCCGAGAGCTGCAGAAAACAGGTGAAAAAGGGCGCTGAGGTAATTGCAGTGTCCACCAATGACTCGTGGTATAAAACGTCAAAGGCTCTGGAGCAACACGCTTCTCACGCTGTAATGCGTGCTATAGAAAACCATAGACCACTTGTGAGAAGCGCAAATACAGGCATTTCAATGCTTGTTGAGCCCACAGGAAAGAAGAAGGCGCAAAGCGGAGTGAATACAACCGAATTTCTCTCTGATACTCTTCATAAATCGGATTTCGTCACACCCTTTACGACTGTAGGTGACGTGACGCTTTACGCCACCTTTTGCTTTTGCGCGATTTTGGCGGCTGTCAATATGTATAAAAAAAGACGGACTTAAAATACAGTCCGTCCTGAATTTTTAAAGCAAAAAGTCCGAAAGCCTTCGGCTGTCTTTTTTTTCAATTTTCACGGGAAGTGTGGTTTTGCTGTCGACGAGCTCACAGCAGGGACTTGTAACCGAACCAAAGGAGTTGTCACGCGGGAAACGGCAGGCGTTGAAAATTTCCTGTGCTATGTAACCGGGATTGGTGTACACTCTGTCAAAACTCTCCTTGGCGTCCACACTTGAAAGGGAAATTATAGACAGCTCTTCAGGAACACTGATTTTGTAGTACTTTGCAGCCTTTATTGCGCCTCTTGCAACGTCGTCGTTAATTGTGGCAACAGCCGTAAAATTTCCTCCTGCACGGCGGATAAGCTCGGATAGCCTGTCAAAGCCGCTTTTCTCGGATTGACCGCCTGTATTGGTAAACTGTCCGATGTCGCTGTCGGGAGCACGGTTTAAAACAGCGTTGGTAAAGCGGATACGCATTTCACGCTGACAGAATGAATTTTCCTCAGAGCCTATAAATGCAATTGATGTATGACCGAGGCTAGTAAGCTTTTCTGCGGCAAGCTCACAGCTGCTTTGAATGTCAGGAATGATACATTTGTAGCCTGTTTCACGATTAAATGCAAAGCAAAGACTTATGCCGTATTTTTCCAATAAAGATATAATACTGTCGCGGGCGCTGAAAAAGATAACACAGCTGTCAATACTGTTCTTTTTGCAGATGTCCATTATTTCCTCGGTGTCGTGAGTGCAGGCACTTGTTAGTTTTGCACCTTTTTCTTTGCACAGCTTTTCCAGATTTTCAATAACCGCCGAGCAAACGGATAAGTTCTTTTCCTCAATACACTTTGCATCGTCGGGGAAAAGCATAAGAATACTGCTTTGATGTGATACGTTAACAGCATTGTTTTCTGACGGCACAGCACATATGCTGCAAGAATCCGTATCCATTGACAGCATCACGGGAACTTTTGATGTGACAATTGAACCTAGACCTGCCGCCTTGTTGATGTAGCCGTCTTTTCTCAAAAGCTCAAGACCTCTGCGGACGGTGGTGCGCTCAACGCCATATATTTGCATAAGGACACGCTCAGGCGGAAGCTTGCTTCCGATAGGGTAGACATCGCTTTTGATTTTGTTAAGTAAATCAAGGGCGATTTTTGAATAAACTGACTGTTTTTTCTCCATTTTGTACAGCCTCCCAGTGTTCAGATTTTAGAAGTTTGAGCCGTTCCAGCCCCATTTGTTGTATTCGTTGTAGGTGATGTAGGTGCGCTCAGGTGATGTTCCCGTAACGGAACTTATAAGAGTGCAAAGCTCACCTGTCAGAGCATCGTAATCCTTCTTTGATGCACTGCCGAAAATAGAAACGGAAAGGTAAGCTGTGTCGCCGTTTGCATTACCCTTGAAAAAAAGCCTCTTTCCGTCTTCAATGTTGACCATAAGCCAGCTCTCACTTTTTCCGGGAATACATTCAATAGCTTTGCCGAAGCCTTCCTTTAAGGTTGTGATTTTGCTTTCGTCCAATTTGCAAGAAAATTTCGCTTCAATGTACGGCATAATATTTCCTCCTTGACTTTTGTACGTTTATAGTATATCATATATGTATTATACACTATTGTTTGAAAATTTTCAATAGTTTAAGCAAAAAAAGTATACCTGTTTACATAAAAAAGCAAAAAAAGGAAATATGGGACGTTTGTGACATAAACAGAAAGAAAATTTAGTTCAGAACGTCCGTCAGAGACAGCGACGATATAAAGGATGATGAGTTTCATCTTGTTATATTCGGAATAGCCGTAACAAGTGACAGAAGGCTTATGGTAAATAAACGCAAGCCTGATAAAATGTTCGGCGGTGTGTGGAAATTTTTGAAAGTATCGAAAATTTTAAAAAAATATAAAAAAAGGGGAACAATAACGGCAATGCGCCGTCTAATGACTTGTGTAAAACCGAAAGGTTTAAAATAATACATATCTGAAAGGAAAAATCAAAATGAAAAAAATCTTAGCTTTAACACTTGCACTTGCACTCACACTTGTACTGGCTTCCTGCACAAAGGATAAAGAAGAAAATGTTGATGTAAACATCGAAAACGAAGTGGTTGACGAAATCGTAGACGAAGTAGTTGACGAAACAGTTGAAGACGAAGAACCTGCAGAACCCGAAGCTGAAGAAGATGCTCCCGAAGCTGACCCCGAAGCAGACGTTCCTGCAACAATGCCTGAAGAGGATGTTCCTGCCACAATGCCTGAGGTTGATGATACTCCTGCAGTAATGCCCGAAGTTGACGACGCTCCTGCAACATTGCCTGAGGTTGAAACACCTGATGTTGAGGCTCCCGAAGTTGATTCTTCTGCAAATGAAGCAACAATCGATGACCTTTATGCAATTGCAGACAAGCTTTATGAAGGCATCAATCCCGAAGAAATGCCTATGGTAGGCACAATGGAGCTTACAGAAGAAAACTTTGAATACTCTGCATTTGTTCCCTATGACCCCTCATACCTTGCTGTTGAAAGCCTTCCTATGATGGGCTCAACTCCTCACTCTGTTGTAATTGTAAAGGCTGACAGCGCAGAAGCGGCAGCAGCTCTTGCACAGGATATGAAGGCGAATGCTAACCCCAGAAAGTGGATTTGCGTAAGCGCAAGAAGCGTGAAGGCTGTATCAAAGGGCGAATATGCAATTCTTGTTATGACAAGCGTTGAGGTAATGCCCGGTGAAGGGATTGACGAAGCAAAGGCTGAAGAAATGTCCGCAGCTCAGTCCGAGGAAAGAGCAGACCTCATTATTTCAAACTTTCTTGCAGCTCTTTAATTCTTGTAAATAACGGAGAATAGTAATGCTTTTTTCAAGCGTAACGTTTTTATATGCTTTTTTGCCGATAGTACTTATACTGTACTTTCTGGCACCCAAAAAACTAAAAAATGCCGTATTGCTTGTTTCAAGTCTGTTCTTTTACTATTATGGTGAAAGAACATATACTGTAATTCTCTTTGTATCTTCAATAACAGACTGGACACTCAGCCTGCTTATAGAAAAGTACAGGGGACAAAAGAAGACAAAGCTGTTTCTGGCAACGTCCATACTTATAAATCTCGGACTTCTAGGATTTTTCAAGTATGCCGACTTTTTTATCGGTAATATCAATGCACTTTTAGGAGTGAATATTCCTCTGCCTGGCGTACCGCTTCCCATAGGTATCAGCTTTTATACCTTCCAGACAATGTCTTATACCATTGACGTTTACAGAGGAAATGCCAGGGCACAGAAAAATCTTGTGAGCTTTGCCACCTTTGTGTGTCTTTTCCCTCAGCTTATAGCGGGACCAATTGTAAGGTATACCGATCTTGAGGGCGAAATTGACGAAAGAAAGCATACCTTTGAAAACGTAAGCAAAGGTTTAAGACGCTTTACAATGGGACTTGGCAAAAAGGTAATACTTGCAAATGCAATGGGAGAGATGTGTAAAGAGCTTCTTGCTCTTAGCGAAACCAGCGTGCTTATGTATTGGCTGTATGCTGTAGGCTTTGCTCTGCAGATTTACCTTGACTTCTCGGCGTATTCCGATATGGCAATAGGTCTGGGAAAGATTTTTGGCTTCAGATTTCCTGAAAACTTTGACTATCCATTTGTTTCAAAGTCCATCACTGAATTCTGGAGAAGATGGCATATGACTCTCGGAAGCTGGTTTAGAGATTACGTGTATTTTCCCCTTGGAGGAAGCAGAACAACAACCCTTAAGTGGCTGAGAAATATACTTGTTGTGTGGATGATAACAGGCTTCTGGCACGGAGCGGAGTGGAACTTTGTTTTGTGGGGACTGTACTTCGGACTGCTTCTTATGCTTGAAAAGCTGTTCTTGAGTAAAATTCTTAAAAAGTGCCCGACATTTGTGCAGCATATATATGTACTGTTTACCGTGTTGATAAGCTTTGTGATATTCAGCGTTGAAAGCCTTTCGCAGATTAGTACCTTTGTAGTAGGTCTTTTCGGAGTAGGCACTGCGGCACTTTATACAAAGCCGTTGCTTTACGTGCTTGACAGCTTTGCTGTTTTGCTTGTGCTTTGTATTGTTGCAAGCATACCTATTCCCAAAAAGCTGTATAAGCGAATTGGTGAAACAAAGGCAGGACAGTGTATTTATACGGTACTTGAACCGCTGACGGTTGGTCTTGTGCTGATAATCTGTACAGCTCTGCTTGTTGACGGCTCCTTCAATCCCTTTTTGTATTTCAGATTTTAGGAGGTGCGGTAAATGAAAAAAGTTAAAAATATATTGACCTTTGCCGTATTCTCTCTTATAATTGCATCCCTGTCGGTAGCTTTTGTGCTGATACCCGACGGCAAGG
>JAZRKT010000049.1:0-5476 GCA_045646465.1 Eubacteriales bacterium
AAGCTCGTCCATGCTTCTTCTGTAAACGATGTAAACCTCAGCACCGAGACGCTTTGCACATCTTGCCGCATCCATTGCAACATTTCCGCCGCCTACAACAGCAACCTTCTTTGCCTTCATAATGGGAGTGTCGCTACCGTCCCGGTAAGCCTTCATAAGGTTTACACGTGTTAAAAATTCATTTGCGCTGTATACGCCCTTAAGCTGTTCTCCGGGAATATTCATAAACTTGGGAAGTCCTGCTCCCGAACCGATAAACACCGCCTTAAAGCCGTATTCTTCAACAAGCTCATCTATAGAAAGAATCTTTCCGATTACCATATTAGTTTCGATTTTCACGCCAAGCTCGCGCAAAATTTCAACTTCCTTTTCAACGATTTTTTTGGGAAGTCGAAATTCCGGAATACCGTAAACAAGCACACCTCCCGCCACGTGCAAGGCTTCAAAAACAGTAACCTCATAGCCTTTTTTTGCAAGGTCGCCTGCACATGTAAGTCCTGCAGGACCTGCACCTATAACAGCAACCTTTATGCCGTTACCCTCCGGCTTTTTCATCATACCTTTAAAGTTTGCGTTATGGTAATCTGCAACAAAGCGTTCAAGTCTGCCTATTGCAACAGGCTCGCCCTTTATGCCTCTTACACACTTACTTTCGCACTGGCTTTCCTGAGGACAAACACGTCCACAAACGGCAGGAAGAGAGCTCTGACGTGTTATAACATCATAAGCTTCTTCAAATTTTCCCTCTGCCACAAGTGCAATAAATTCAGGGATATGTATTTTTACAGGACAGCCTCCGATACAAGGCTTATTCTTACAGTTAAGGCAGCGCTGTGCTTCATCTATTGCCTGCTCAGCAGTATAACCGAGAGCTACCTCATCAAAATTTCTTTTTCTTGTTTCGGGATTCTGAGAAGGCATTTCATTCTTCTTCAAGGACATATTTACCATTTTACTCTTCCGTCCCCTTCTTTAATAAATTACATTCTTTTTCATATGCATGTCTTTCAAAATCCGCATACACTCTGCCTCTGTCCATCGCCTCGTCAAAGTCGATTTCGTGACCGTCAAATTCAGGTCCGTCAACGCAGGCAAATTTAACCTTACCGCCAACCGTCAGTCTGCAGCCGCCACACATTCCCGTTCCGTCAATCATTATTGGGTTCATACTTGCAACAGTCTTTATACCGTATTCCTTTGTGAGAGCACACACAAACTTCATCATAATAAGAGGACCGATAGTAATAACCCGGTCGTACTTTTCTCCGCTTTCAATAAGCTCACGCAGAGCATCGGTAACAAGACCCTTTTCCCCTGCACTTCCATCGTCGCTCATAAGCACTGTTTTGGTTGTATTTGCTCTGAATTCATCTTCAAGTATTACAAGATCCTTATTTCTGAAGCCTACAATTGCGTGCACCTCACAGCCAAGTGAATGAAGCTTTTTTGCAACGGGAAAGGCTATTGCACAGCCGACTCCTCCGCCTACAACAGCAACCTTTTTAAGACCCTCGGTATGTGTTGCACGTCCAAGAGGTCCTACAAAGTCGCAAAGAAAATCGCCCTCGTTCATTTTTCCAAGTCTTTCGGTAGTTGCGCCCACCTTTTGGAAAATAACGGTGACAGTACCCTTTTCTCTGTCAAAATCGGCAACGGTAAGAGGAATTCTCTCGCCGTCCTTATCTGTTCTCAGTATAATAAACTGTCCCGGCTCTGCTTTTTTTGCAACAAGCGGTGCTTTTACATCTATAAGCGTAACCGTAGGATTAAGCTCTTTTTTTCTTACAATTTCAAACATTGCACATTTCTCCGTTTACTTTTGTTTACTTTATAGTATACACCTAAAGAGGAGTAAAGTCAATGATTTTCGGGTCAAAAAAAGCAAAAAGATGTCTTGGAAATGCAAAAAAAGAGCCGCCTTATACAAAGCAGCTCTTGTTTTAATCTAAGCTATTAAGGAATTAGTTATTACCGCCTGCGAGCTTTGCAACTTCTGCAGCGTAATCTTCTTCCTTCTTTTCAATACCTTCGCCCTTAGCGAGTCTTACGAAGCCTGTAACCTTAAGATCCTTTGCTGTGTTTGCTACGTACTTAGCAACGCTTTCCTTGTCGCCCTTAACATATTCCTGTTCCATAAGGCAGTTTGTTTCGTAGAACTTACCGATCTTACCGAGAACCATCTTTTCAAGTACTGCTTCGGGCTTATTAGCGTTCTTTTCGTCGTTCTTAATCTGAGCAAGGATAATTTCCTTTTCAGCTTCAACTGCTTCTGCGGGAACGGAGTCCTTATCAAGGTACTTAGGTTCCATAGCTGCAGCCTGAAGTGCGAGGTTCTTAAGAACTTCCTTAGCAACTTCTTCGTCGCCTGTTGTTTCACCTGTTACGATAACGCCGATTGTACCACCGCCGTGTACGTAGGTGGAAAGAAGACCTTCAACGATCTGGAATCTTCTGATAGAGATGTTTTCACCGATGGAATTGATAACTTCCTTCTTGAGGTAGTCGTCAACTGTGTTTTCTGCATCGTACTTAGCAGCTAAAAGTGCCTCAACATCTGCGGGGTTTGCTTCGAGAACGATGTCAAGAAGCTTATCTACGAATGCTGTGAACTTATCTGTCTTTGCAGCGAAGTCTGTTTCGCAGTTAACTTCGATAACAGCGGCCTTCTTGCTGTCTGCTGTTGTCTTGATTGCAACCTTACCTTCAGCAGCAATTCTGGAAGCCTTCTTTGCTGCTACTGCAAGGCCCTTTTCGCGAAGAATCTTAATTGCTTCTTCCTTATCGCCGTTAGCTTCTGTAAGAGCCTTCTTACATTCCATCATACCGATACCGGTTGCTGCTCTGAGGTCGGATACGTCTTTAGCTGTAAAATTCATTTTTGTTTCCTCCTATAAATAAAGTATTACGTAATTTGCTTATTCAGCTACTTCTTCTGCAGGTTCTTCTGCCTTTTCAGCGCCTGCATCTGTAAGCTGTTCGCCCTGGTTACCTTCGAGAATAGCGTCAGCCATTACGGAAAGGATGAGCTTGATGCCGCGGATAGCGTCATCGTTGCCGGGGATTACGTAGTCAACTTCATCGGGGTCGCAGTTTGTGTCAACGATAGCTACAACGGGAATACCGAGCTTCTTTGCTTCTGCTACTGCGTTCTTTTCCTTCTTTGGGTCTACAACGAACATTGCAGAGGGAAGGCTCTTCATATTCTTGATACCACCGAGGTTTCTTTCGAGGTCATTGATTTCCTTAACGAGAGAAATAACTTCCTTCTTGGGGAGAAGTTCGAATGTGCCGTCATCTTCCATTCTGTGAAGTGCGTTGAGACGAGCGATGCTCTTCTTGATTGTCTTGAAGTTTGTAAGCATACCGCCGAGCCATCTCATATTTACATAGTAGCAGCCTGCTCTGTCTGCTTCTTCCTTAATGGCGTCGGATGCCTGCTTCTTTGTACCTACGAAAAGTACGTCGCCGCCTTCCATAGCGATTTCACGGATGAACATGTATGCTTCTTCGAGCTTCTTTACTGTCTTCTGAAGGTCGATGATGTATACACCGTTTCTTTCTGTGAAGATGTACTCAGCCATCTTAGGGTTCCATCTTCTTGTGTGATGTCCGAAATGGACGCCTGCTTCAAGCAGCTGCTTCATTGATACTACTGACATTGTTATGTCCTCCTTTGGTTTTTTCCACCACAAACCAAACTTTGTCGGCAACCGAAACATATTTCGGAACCAAGCCGTGGTGATTTGTGTGTGTAATAAATTAAAATTTCCGCCGATATGCCTTTTCGGCGCACCGACGGAGTCTATTATATCACATACTTATTGTTTATAAAAGAGATTTTTGCGATATTTACATTTTTTTTACAATTCCACGTTTCTTTCTTTTTAGACCTGTATTATTATGCGCTCCTGACGACGCCACTTTTGCACCTATAACGGGACTGAGCAAAGCAACAAGCACGCACACCGTTTTGTGAAAAATCTGCATTTCACCACCCAAGTTAAAGAAAGCGGAAAGTGCATAGCTTATTCCAAGGAATGCACAGCCACACATAAGTGCTGCCCCCATTCCATTACCTTTTGCCATGGCGGTGCATACAATTCCGCCAAAAAACAGAGCAAGGCCACTTATCGCCGTCGGCAGAATATGAAAAAGCCCTGTACTATCCTCGGTACGGCTCAGAAAGCCTGCCACCGCAAGGCACAGAAGGACAATTGCGGCAAACGTAAAAGCAACGCCCCAAAAAAAGGCTTTGAAAAAGCAGTTTTCTTTTTTACCGCCGTTCAAAGCCACGTTTTTTGTGTTTTTAGTTTTTTTCACACGCACACACTCCTTTACACATTTACTGATGTATATGAAGAAAAGTGCGTGAATATGCCTTATTTATTACTTATTGTCTTCCTTAAGCTCGGGAGCTTCCTTAACAGCGCCTTCGGTCTTCTTTGTTACCTTATAGCCACCCTTGGGAGCTGCCTTTTCATCGCCCGACTTCTTATCAACAGAAGCAATTGCGCTCTTCTTGAAGCGGATTCTTACTCTGTCTGCGCCTGTTTCAATTGTAACGATATCTTCCTTGATATGTGAAACTCTGCCCACGACACCTCCGATAGTTGTAACTTCGTCGCCGATTTCAAGGCTGTTTCTCATTGCTGCTGTCTGCTTTTCCTGCTTCTTCTGAGGTCTAATCATAAAGAAATAGAAAAATGCGATGATGAGAACGATATACACTACCATTATTCCCATTCCGCCGCCCTGTGGTGCTCCTTCTGCTGCTCCTGATGCAGCTACTGTGTCTAAAAACATTGTATTCATTGCTGTCAACCTTTCATTTACAATTTTAGATAATTATAAGCCTGTTATATGAATTGTATGTTAATTGGCGGCAAAGATTTTAAGATTATTCTTTTTTCTTCTATTTTTTCTTTTTAATTAGTTTGATGTATCACAGGAAGGTTTCGCCACTGCAGTCGGGGAAGCCAGACTGCAAATGTCGCAGGCAACTGCGGTTAGTAGTATATTAGCAGTGCTCGTAAAGGTCGTCTTTGCACCAAACACCGGTGCAAAGACTGCACAAGAGTCATTCTGTGCACAGGTAGAGTTATGTGAAAAATTACCGTCACGACAACCATAAATCAAAGTTGTCGCGACTACTTTTGAGCATTAAAAGTTTTGTTTCGCACTACGCCAAAAATGAGAGTGGAAGGCTCCCGCCGTGGAGGGGACTGCTTCGGTACTTTCTCAGGGGAGAAAGTACACTCCGCGCACCGCAGTGCGCACGTCCTGTCAAGCATAAAACTAACTAAAAACAGAGCTGCGGAAAAATCCACAGCTCAAAAACAATCATAATAACGATCAAAAAGGTTCTTACTTCTCAAGAAGCTTATTAACCGCACAGAGCTTAACGCACACACAAAGTACATCCATACCCAGTGCAAGTTCATCAACGGGAGGGAATGAAGGAGCAATTCTGATATTG